>NZ_JBPQTW010000001.1:0-175059 GCF_051386535.1 Streptomyces sp. URMC 127 | reverse complement strand
CACCTGACCCCCACCCACCCGGACCTCGCCGCCCAGCTCGACGCGCTCACGGACTCTGATTGTCACCCTAAGTAACCCAACAGTCCGGTCGTGCGACCGTGCAGTCGGCAGTGGTGTGGTGCGTACCCCCGTACACGTGTGAGTCTGAAAGTGGGATTGACGGGTGCGAGAGATAGGACCGGGCCATGACCTGGCTGCCGAAGAAGAAGCACAAGGGGGCCCACGCCGCCGGAGAGAAGCGCCGGCAACAGGCGAAGGAGGCAGGAGCCAAAAGGGCTCCTGAGGAAGCCAAAGACGACTTCTACAAGCCCCCGCCCGAGCAGAACGTCCTCGGCTGGGGCCACCGCCAGGAGAACCCGCCTGTGTGACGCGCAGGAGCGGGCAGCACCGGTCGCTTTTCGGCCATGTGGTAACTCCTCGGCCTTCGTGGCCGGTTGCTCCTGGTCCTCCCCGGTGGCAGCTGCAGGCCCTTAAGGGGCGGGGCAGTTGCTCAGTGCGCTTGTTTGGGGCCCGCGGCGCCCAGCGCTCCGTACGCAGCCGGCCGATCCCCTGGGCACCGGGGCGGCCTATCACTTCAGCTTCGGCAACTACGGCAAGACGGAGACCTGCTGAACGAAGCGCCGCGATGGCGAGAGGAAGGGCCGGCGTGCGCTCCGGGCCTTCACCGCGCCCCCCGAGGTGAGGGTCAGCCCTCCAGACCGTACCGGCGCGCAGCCTCCCGTACCGTCTCCGGCTTGACCTCGCCCCGCCGTGCCAGCGCGGCGAGTGCCGCCACCGTCACCGACTCGGCGTCGACGCCGAAGTGGCGCCGCGCCGCCTCCCGCGTGTCGGAGAGGCCGAAGCCGTCCGTGCCGATGGACGTCCAGTCCTGTGCGACCCAGGGGGCTATCTGGTCCGGGACGGCCCGCATCCAGTCGCTGACGGCGACGACCGGGCCGGGAGCGCCGTGCAGTGCCCGGGTGACGTACGGGGTCCGGTCCTCGCCCTTGAGTCGGGCGGCGTCACAGGACAGGGCGTCGCGGCGCAGCTCGGTCCAGGAAGGGGCGGACCAGACGTCGGCCGCCACGCCCCAGTCGCCGGCGAGGAGCCGCTGGGCGTCCAGGGCCCAGTGGATGGCCGTGCCGGAGGCGAGCAGCTGGAGGCGCGGGGCGTGGGCCGCGGCGTCAGCGGCTTCCTTGAAGCGGTAGAGGCCCCTGAGAATGCCGTTCTCCGCGCCTTCGGGCATGGGCGGCTGGATCTTGGGCTCGTTGTAGATCGTCAGGTAGTAGAAGACGTCTTCGGCGTCAGGGCCGTACATCCGGCGCAGTCCGTCGCGGACGATGACCGCGATCTCGTACGCGAACGCCGGGTCGTAGGAGATCGCCGCGGGGTTGGTGGAGGCGATGAGGTGGGAGTGGCCGTCGGCGTGCTGCAGGCCCTCGCCCGTCATGGTGGTGCGGCCGGCGGTGGCGCCGATGACGAAGCCCCGGCCCAGCTGGTCGGCCAGTGCCCAGAACTGGTCGGCCGTCCGTTGCCAGCCGAACATCGAGTAGAAGATGTAGAAGGGGATCATCGGTTCGCCGTGCGTGGCGTAGGACGTGGCGGCCGCCGTGAAGTCGGCCAGTGCGCCCGCTTCGGTGATGCCTTCGTTGAGGATCTGGCCGTTCTTGGCTTCCTTGTAGTGGAGGAGCTGGTCGCGGTCGACGGCGTCGTAGGTCTGGCCGGCCGGGGAGTACAGGCCGGCCGAGGGGAAGAGGGACTCCATGCCGAAGGTGCGGGCCTCGTCGGGGACGACGGGCACCCAGCGCGGGCCGGTTTCCTTGTCCCGCATCAGGTCCTTGACCAGCCGGACGAAGGCCATGGTCGTGGCGATCTCCTGGCCGCCCGAGCCCTTGCAGAGAGCTTCGAAGGGTGCGGCGGGCGGCTCCGGCAGCGGTTTGGCGACGACCTTGCGGGCCGGGACGGGGCCGCCGAGCGCCGCTCGGCGTTCGCGCAGGTAGCGCACCTCCGGGGAGTTCTCGCCGGGGTGGGCGTACGGCACCAGGTCGCCGTCGAGCGCGCTGTCGGGGATCGGGAGGCCGAGCAGGTCCCGCATCGCCCGGAACTCCTTACCTGTCAGCTTCTTCATCTGGTGGTTGGCGTTGCGCGACTCGAAACCGGGGCCGAGCGTGTAGCCCTTGACGGTCTGTACGAGGACGACGGTCGGTGCGCCCTGGTGCTCGACGGCGGCCCGGTAGGCGGCGTGGACCTTGCGCGGTTCGTGGCCGGCGCGGGAGGTGCGGAAGAGCTCCAGGAGCTGGGCGTCGCCGAGGCCCGCGCCGAGGGTGTGCAGCGGGGAGCCGGGGCCTTCGGCGCCGAAGAAGTGTGCGCGGAGGTAGTCCGGGTCGGCGGTGACGTAGGTCTGGAACTGCGCGTCCGGTACGTCGCGCAGCCGGCGGACCAGCGCGCCTTCGGTGTCCTGCGCGAAGAGCTTGTCCCAGGCCGTGCCCCACAGCGCCTTGATGACGTTCCAGCCCGCGGCGCGGAACCGGGCCTCCAGTTCCTGCACGATCTTGGAGTTGGGGCGGACCGGGCCGTCGAGGCGCTGGAGGTTGCAGTTGATGACGAAGGTGAGGTTGTCCAGGCGTTCGCGGCCCGCGAGGGCGAGGGCTGCGGTCGATTCCGGTTCGTCCATTTCGCCGTCGCCGAGGAAGGCCCACACGCGGGACCGGGAGGTGTCCTTGATGCCGCGGTGTTCCAGGTAGCGGTTGAAGCGTGCCTGGTAGACGGCGGAGAGCGGGCCGAGCCCCATGGAGACGGTCGGGAACTCCCACAGCCAGGGCAGCCGGCGCGGGTGGGGATAGGAGGGCAGTCCGTCGCCTGCCGCCTCCTGGCGGAAGCGGTCGAGGTGCCGCTCGGTCAGGCGGCCTTCCAGGAAGGCGCGGGCGTAGATGCCGGGCGAGGCGTGGCCCTGGATGTAGAGCTGATCGCCGGAGTCGCCGGAGTCTCCGCCGCCTGCGGCCGGGGGCTCCCCCAGGGCCGCCTTGCCGCGGAAGAAGTGCTGGAAGCCCGTCTCGTAGAGCCAGGCCGCCGAGGCGAAGGTCGCGATGTGGCCGCCGAGGCCCGCGCGCTGGTTGCCGCGGGTGACCATGGCGGCCGCGTTCCAGCGGTTCCAGGCGGCGATCCGGGCTTCGAGCTCCTCGTCACCGGGGTAGGCGGGTTCGGCGGAGGTGGGGATGGTGTTGAGGTAGGGGGTTTCCAGGAGCGGGGGGAGGTCCAGCCCGGACCGTTCGGCGTGTTCGAGCGTGCGGCGCAGCAGGTGCGCCGCACGGTCGGCTCCTGCGAAGCGGACGGCGGAGTCCAGGGACTCGCGCCACTCGGCTACCTCTGAGGGGTCCTTGTCGGGCAGTTGGTCAAGCTGGGACACGGGTGATCCTCTTTCACGATCCCGGGTAGGGACAGGGGCACGATCCCGGTGGGGACGGGGCGGCCGCCGCGCGTGCGCCGAGGTGCGCTCGGGGGTGGTGGCGCGCGACCGGGCGCCTCCCGTTCCACACACGGGTTCCGCACACGTGTTCCGCGTGACGGAACTTTCCTTCCGTCAGTCAACGCTAGGAGGCCGGTGTCGGCGCGGTCAACAGCTACTGACGAGTAATGATCGATCATCGATCATTTGCTGGGGCGGAGCCGGCGTCAGATAGCGGGAGTGGCTGGTGTACCGGCCCGGGCGGGCGGCGGTGAAACGGGTGAAGTCGCCATCGGGGTGAGCTGCGCGTCGTTGTCCGCCCGCAGCCACGGGGAGTACGGCAGGCGGAGCGCGTACGTGGCGGGCGCGTCGTCGACAGCGAGAGTGATCGCGGCGCTGTTCATGTGCAGCAGGCGAGCCGGTGCGGGAACCAGAGGAACGGCGTTACGGACGGCGTAAACCGTCCGTGACGCGTCGGACCACACCTTGCGGAGCCAGGGCGGGCGGGATCGGACGAGGGCGGCTTCCGCCTCGGCGGGGCCGTCGGGCCGACCAGAGGGGAGGACGATGTGGCCGACGGCCCAGTGATCAATCCAGCGCCGGTACGTGGTGGCGGTCAGGGTGCCGTCGTAGAACAGCCGGCCGCGAACCACGTCGAGTTGACGGTTCCAGCCGCGGGCCAGGTGGAAGTCACGCCCGAGAAGCCATGCTTCCCGGTGGTCCCGGGCAGGGACCACCTCGATGCGGGAGCGGTCGGCTCGCATCCCGTGCAACGCGGCTTTGAGGGATTTGAGGGAGGAGGTGTGAGCGGCCCAGGCGGGGACGGGGGTGTACAGACGCAGGTCGTAGGCGGTCTTACCGAGCGTCCATACGCTGAGCAGCACTGTGGCTGCTGACAATGCGGCGCTCTTGTACCGGGCATGGGCCGGAGTGGACAGGCGGGCGGCAAAGCCTGCTTCGCGGCGTCACCGTTGCGCACGGCCTACAGGCGCAGCCCCGCCACCTCCTCCGCCGACAAGGTCAGCCCGGCCGCCGCGGCGGAGCCGCGGATGGAGGCCGGCCGGCGTGCGCCCGGGATCGGGACCACGACCGGTGACTGTGCCAGGTGCCAGGCCAGGCAGATCTGTTGCGGGCTGACGCCGCGAGCGCGGGCCAGAGCGTGGAAGGGGGTGTCCGGCGTCGGTGCGCTGGTTCCCGGGTCGTCGACGGCGCTCAGGGAGATCCCGCCGAGCGGGCTCCAGGGGAGGAAGGCCAGGCCGAGCTCGGCGCAGAGGTCGAGGGTGTCCCGCGTGTACGGGTGCGCCGGAGAGAAGCGATTCTGCACCGAGACCAGGCGCGGGCCGAGAATCTCCCGGGCCGTGCGGATCTGGTCACAGTCGACGTTGGAGAGGCCGGCCATCCGGATCGTGCCGGCGTCAGCCAGCTCCCGCAGCGCACCGACCGACTCGGCGAAGGGTACGGCCGGGTCCGGCTTGTGCAGCTGGTAGAGGTCGATCGCCTGCACACCGAGCCGGGCTGCCGAGGCCTCCGCCGCGCGGCGCAGGTGGCGCGGGTCGCCGTTGACCGTCCATGACCCGTCGCCGGGGCGGCCGCGGCCGCCCTTGGTCGCCACCAGCACCTCGTCCGCGGCCCTGCTGTAGGCGGCCAGTGCGCGGGCGATCAGCCGTTCGTTGTGGCCGGCTTCACCGGCGTGCCAGTGGTAGGAGTCGGCGGTGTCGATCAGCCGCACGCCCGCGTCGAGCGCGGCGTGGATGGTGGCGACCGCCTGCTCCTCGTCCGGGCGTCCCTCGACGGAGAGCGGCATCGCGCCGAGGCCGATGGAGCCCACCGCGATGCCGCCGATGGTGCGGGCGGTGGCGTGCGCTGCTGGAATGCCCAGCGCCTTGTCCTTCATCCCCGGGCCTCCTTGACAACCAGCGGCAGCCAGTCGGTGACCGACGAGAACCGGAAGCCCAGGCGGGCAGCCCGGCCGGTGTCCATCGCGTAGCTGCGGTCGAAGGAGAACGGCGAGACCGGGGAGAGCGGGGATGCCGGAGACGCCGGCGAGCCAGGCTCTTCCGTCCCGGCGACCAGCGTCGGCTCCCTACCGGCCACCCGGCCGATCGCCTCGCATATCCGGCGTGCGTCCAGAGTCCCGTGGGACGCCGCGTTGACCGCACCGGTGAAGTCCTGCGTCACCGTCCAGACCAGGAAGCGGGCGATCTCCGGCGCGTGGATGAAAGACGCGGGCTGCGGCGCGGCGTGCACGACCACCGGCAGGCCGTGCTCGATCCGCTCGATGTAGTGGGCCAGCCTTCCCGTGAAGTCGGCGCCGCCGAGGACGTGCGCGGTGCGGACGGCGACGACGTCGAAGGGTGCTTCCCGGGTCAGCAGTGCCTCCGCTTGGCGCTTGCCTTCTGCGTAGTGGTCCGCCCGGAATTGCGGGTCCGTCCAGGGAAGCGTCAGGTCGACCGGCCAGGCCGACGGATCGACGGCCTGCTCCGGGAGGGGTGCCCCGCCCGGGCGGCCGAGTTCGGCGTAGACCTCGACCGTGGAGGTCAGGACGTAGCGGCGGGTACGGCCGGTGAAGGCCCGGGCGGCGATGGCCGCTTGGAGCGGGGAGTAGCAGACCTGGTCGACCACGGCGTCGAAGCACCGGCCGGCGAGTACGGCGCGCAGCGCGTCCTCGTCGTCGCGGTCGGCGCGCAGGTGGGTCACGCCCTGCGGCGCGGGCGCCGAGCCGCGGTTGATGACGGTCACTGCTGCGCCCGTGTCCCGCAGTTCCTCGATCAGCTGCCGCCCGAAGTAGCGGCTTCCTCCGATCACACATACGTCCATGCCGGCAGGCCCTTCCGGTCAGTCTCGTCACGCGCTTCGCGCGCTCGTTGCGCCCTCGCGTCTTCACGCCCTCGCGTCTTCGGTGATCAGCCTGCCCGACGATGATCGACAGCAGTAGTATCGATCACAGGACCCCGTTTTAAGGAGAACTGTTGATTGACGTCCAGCGGCTGGCCGTCCTGCGC
The DNA here is from genome assembly GCF_051386535.1 of Streptomyces sp. URMC 127. Taxonomy (NCBI): domain Bacteria; kingdom Bacillati; phylum Actinomycetota; class Actinomycetes; order Kitasatosporales; family Streptomycetaceae; genus Streptomyces; species Streptomyces sp. URMC 127. The sequence goes on along the minus strand of NZ_JBPQTW010000001.1, from coordinate 168,633 downwards.
GAAGTCGCCCGTCACGGCAGTTTCAATCAGGCAGCCCAGGCGCTGTACTGCACTCCCTCGGCCGTCTCGCAGCAGATCGCCGCCCTTGAGCGAAACCTTGGCGCACCCGCTGTCGAACGCTCCACCCGAGGCGTAACGCTCACGGACGCGGGCCGCCTGCTGGTCGAGGCCGCCGACGCGATCGCCGCCGAACTGGCCGACGCTCAGCAGCGCATCGCGCGCCTGTCCGCCGAGCGGATCTCCCTCACCGTCGCCACGTTCGCCAGCGCGGGCCGGCGGCTGCTGCCCGCCGCCCTGGCCGCGTTCGTCGCCGACCACCCTGAGGTGGAGCTGACCATCGTGGAGGCAGAACCGGAGGAGAGCCTGCCCGACGTCCGCGAGGGGCGGGCCGACCTCGCCCTCGCCTACCATCTCGACGGCCCGCCGCCCGCCCGGCCCGGCGACCGGTCCGGACTGGACTGGACGCCCCTCGGCACGGATCCGCTGCGAGTCGTGCTGGGGCACCGCCACCCGGCCGCGGTCAGCTACCAGGCCCGGCCCGAGCCGCCGCACCTGGCCGAACTCGCCGGCGAGCGGTGGATACTGGGCTGCCGGAAGTCCGCCGACCAGCTCGCCCGCCATGCGGACCTGGCCGGTGTCGATCTGCAGATCTCGTGCACGGCGACGGATTACGACTTCGCCCAGTCCCTCGTGCGCGCCGGCATCGGCATCGCGCTGATCCCCGAGATCGGCCTGACCCACCACCCGGAGCTGGTGGCGCTCCCTCTCGCGGAGCCGAGCCCGCGCCGCCATCTGGGCCTGGCCCTCTCCCGCCGCCGACGAGGCCCCGCCGCGCAACTGGCCGAGGAGCTCGCATTTCTGCTCGCCGAGCAGGCGGAGCGTACGGTGCGCCGGTAAGCGCATGCGAACGGCGGGGCGTATGGTGCGCCGGCAGGCGAACGGCGGGGCGCCGCCTACGTTATCCAAGCCTCGGATGAATACCCCTTATCCGGCTGCCGGATGAAGTGTCCCTTGGCGCCGCGGCGGTGCGGCCGCGCAACAATGTGTCGCCCCGAGACGCCTAGCAGCTCACGCCTGCCCGGGAATTGCCCGGCCCAGCAGACCGCGCACTCCGGCAACCAGCGCCCACGCCAGGACGGGAAGTGCCGCGACCCGTTCCATGCCTCCCATGCCCAGCCCCACGTAGTGACGGGACAGGAAGAGCACGAAAGCCGCAATCGCCACGACCCCCAGGAGGCTGGTGGCCAAGCGCAGCGGGCGCGGTACGCCGTTCGACAGGCCGGCCCCCGCCAGCAGCAGGCCTATGTTGCCCAGGCCCATGATGAGCAGGGCACCCAGAACGTGCTCGTTCTCGTGGACGTCCGCAGGTGCCAGCCCGGCGACCGCGAATCCCAGGCCCGCGCAGACGAGGAGAATCCGGGCCGCGGTGGCGATCCCGCTCCGCCGCCACAGGGGACCGGTCAGAACGGCGCCGACGACGAGCAGCGTTCCCAGGACAACGAAGGCGACGTTCATCAGCCCGTGGTCGGGCGAACACACGTACCGAAGCTGAGGTTCCTGCTGCATGGCGCAGTGAGCGTTACCCAGATCACTGATGTTGTTCCGCGCCCAGCTGTACGGTCGTGCCCAGGCCGACTCGACGATCCCGTGGGTCACAAAGAACTGCACCACACCCACGATCCACGCGGCATACCCGATCCGAGCCTTCACCTGTCCACCTTCTGACTTCCAACTTCTGACTTATGACTTCTGACACACGATTGCTGTGCGAGCCAGCTGATCATGAGGCTGAAGCCCCGGGCACTCCGGCGAGCCCCCTAAGCGAGGTAGGGCAGACCCTACGAACGGGTGCCGGCCGGCCCTCCGTATCGTGGCCCGATATGGCTGACCACTGCGTGCCGCATGCCTTCTCCGACCTCGACGCCCATTCCGATCCCAGCCGCCTCGTCACCACCCTGAACCGGCTGAGCGACGACCCGTTCTTCGCCTCCTACAAGCAACGTCTCCACGAACTGCTCCGGGCCCGGCCGGGCCGGAGAATCCTGGATGCGGGAGCCGGGACCGGTGAGGCGGCTCTGCGTTTGGCCGGCGCATCCGGGGCGGCCGTCACCGCCTGCGATCTGTCCGCCGTCATGTGCCGCGAGATGAGGAGGAACGGGTTGCCCCGCGTGGCCGTCGCGGACGCGCATCACCTGCCTTTCAGGGACCGGGTGTTCGACGGCGTCCTGGCCGACCGTGTCCTGCAGCACGTCAACGATCCCGGAAAGGCCGTCACCGAGTTGCTGCGGGTCACCCGCCCCGGCGGGCGCATCGTCGTGTGCGACCCCGACACAGGAACACAAGCCCTCGCCCTCGAAGACGAAGACCTGGCGGAGAAGGTGCTTTCTCTCCGCCGGACCAAGAACATCAGGAACGGCACCTTCGCACGCACGGTGCCCGGCCTCTTCGCCGATCACGGCCTTGAGGACATCCACGCCGAGGCACGGACACTTCTCATCCGCGATCCGGAGTCCGTTGACGGCACGATGGGCATCCGCGACTGGGCCGGCGCCTTCGCCGACCGCGGCTACCTCGGCCGGGCCGAGGCCGACCGTTTCAACGCCCTCCTCGACAAGGCCATCGGCAACGACCGCTTCCTGTACGCCGTGACTTACTTCCTGACCGCCGCCACCGTGCCGGGGAATCCCGGCGGCAGCACACTGTAGGCCGGATCACGGCGCGGATCCGCCGGGGCGAAGGCCGGTCGCCAACCGTCTGCGACGAGTTGCGGTGCGTCACTGGCATCCGGCTGAACATGCATCGGCACAGGGGTGGTGATGTCATGGACCCAAGGGGAATATGCACGCCTCATCGTCCCCGGAGGTGATTTTCGATGGCAGCGTTCAAGCTCGGGGAGCCCGTCGGGGCAAGGACGAAGGGCTTGACCAGCATGGGTTCTGCGGCGGCTCCCCCGGTCGTCCTGCGGGTCCAGCCCGATTCCTACATTCGGCTGGAGACTCCTGAGGAGCTGCAGGAATGGGAAGAGGCCGTCCGCGCCACCACCGGTCTCAGGATCGATGCCAGCAACATGGCAAGGTCGGCGTCCGAGTCCTGTTCGTGCGGTTGCAGTGACGATTGCTGTGTGGACTGCGCTGAGCAATGATCCTCACGGTGTCCGTCAGAGATGATCTGCACACCCTTGCCGTTCGGGAGGCCGCCGCCCGCCGTGGGTACGCCGATTTTCACATCATCGAGTGTGACCAGATCAGCGGGCGGCGCAGTCTTGCCTGGAATTCTCACGAAGACGCGTCCGCCACAGTTCTGACCTCCGGTGGTCTTGCCCTGCCGCTCTCGGAGGTCTCGGTGCTGTGGTGGCGGAGAATGAGAGCAAATCAGCAAGCCTCGGCCCACACGGCGGACGACCATCAGCGGCGCCTGATCAACAACGATTGCCGGGGCGCCCTTGACGGCATCCTCGCCGCAGCGTACCGAGGCCTGTGGATATCGTCGCCGGAGGCGACCGACCGCGCTGCGGACAAGCTGTACCAGCTTGCCGTGGCGCAGGAGACAGGTCTCCGTGTTCCGCGGACCCTCGTCTCGCAATCGCGCCAGGATGTCATCGAGTTCGCCCGGCAGGTGGGACGAATCATCGTCAAACCGGTGGTAGGAGCGAGCGGACCGTTGACGTTCACGCAGTACATCGATGATCCGTCGTCCATTCCCGAGGAGTCCTTCACTGCCTGCCCTGCCGTCTACCAGGAGTACGTTCCCGGCCGGCAGCACGTGAGGCTCAACTGCTTCGGTGACCGCTCCTACGCTGCCTTGATCGAGACGGACCGTCTTGACTGGCGTCCTGACCTGAACGTTCCCATCTCCAAATGGAAGGTCCCGGACGGGCTCGCCCGGCAGGTCGCTGCGGTGCTGCAGCGACTCGGCCTGCGCATGGGGATCATCGACATCAAGCTCACACCGCACGGCGAACCGGTCTGGCTGGAAGTCAATCCTCAGGGACAGTTCCTCTTTCTGGAACCGTTGCTGGGGGAACCGCTGGCCGACCACTTCTTCGACTTCCTTCTGTCGAACACAGAAGCCTCAGGGCGATGAGTATGCGTGCGTGCGTGTGCGTGCGTGTACGTGCCTGTCCGTCACCCTGCCGGAGGCGTACGGTCGCGCGGGGCGCAGCCCGGTGTTTGGCTGAGGACACCGCGGCTGCCCATCGGTTCCCGCGTGTCCCAGTCGTCCCCCGGTACCCGTCATAAGGCCGGTGGCGGGGTGAGAAAGGTGCGTCGCCATGCCGAACAAGGGGCAGGAGTTCCGGGTCGCATTCGAGGGCATCAGCCTCCCCGACGAAGTCGTGCAGCGGATCGACGCCGCCATCCGCAAGGCCGTCCTCACCGAACTGGCCACCGTCGACATTCAGGCCCAGGCCCACGACCTGCTGGCCGAGGACCTGACGATCGGCCGGATCGGCGGCGGCCACACCCAGGGCATCCGCGTACGGCAGGTCGGGGTCTAGGTGGCGCCCACGGACTCCGGCACCCCACCGGTGCCGGTCCCGCTCCCACTCCCGGGAACCGCGGAACGAGGCGCTCTGTGCCCCAGCTCCACCTGCCACGAGGGAGCCGTGCTCATCGCGGTGCTGGGAGAGGACGGGCGCCTCGGCTACGTGCGCCCCGCCATGCCCGTCGACGAGCAGTTCATCGAGGCGTGCGCGGGGCACGGTGACCCGGAGTCCCGCTTCCGCTTCGCGGACTCGTGCGCGCAGGACGCCTGCGAGCACTGGAGCGGCCGGCACTGTTCCCTGGTCGGCCGCTTGGTCGCGGCCCGGCACGAAGCCGGACAGGAGCATGACGACGGCCTGCCGCGCTGCGGCATCCGCGCCGAATGCCGGTGGTTCGCCCAGGACGGGCGGCGCGCCTGCGGGGTCTGCCCGCTCGTGGTCTACCGGCCCACCCCGGCCGACCGTTCCCCGGCAACGGGCACCTCGGAGGCGGGCAGAACCCGTAAGGACGGGTAGCCCACCCTGAACAGCGGCCGGGTCCCGGGAGGGCCGCTGTCAGAGGGCTGTGTCAGAGTCTGCGCATGCTCGAGATCGTGGTGAAGACGGAGAACTGGCAGCGGCACGTCCGTGTGTCCGCCGAGGAGCTGGCTGGTCTGGTCCGGCGCATAGGTGCTGAAGGTGACCGGTTCCTGGTCATCCAGCGCATACCCGACCTGCCCGATGTCTTCGCCCAGGTCTGGCACAAGGCCGGTGGCGACTACACGCTGGAGTACCGCGACGGTACCGCTGACCGGCATTTCCAGGCGACGGCCGACGGACCCGAGACTGTGATTGCGGCGATGACCGGCTGGGCCCGCCAGGAGGCCGGATGGGACAGTGACCTGTCCTGGTCGCTCCTGGACATGGGCCCCGCCCACGAGGTGCCGCCCCTCGACCTCGGCGAAGACGAGCGCGCCGAGCTGGAGAGGCGCGTACGGGAGGTGCTGGTCGGTGGCTACGCCTCCCGCTCCGAACTGGCCGAGCTCGCCGAGGACTACCTGGTCACCAAGGACCGCCGGCCCGTGTCTCGTGAGCAGGCGGAGGCGCTGGCCGACCGGTTGTGGCTGGAGCGGGTCGCGGAGCAGGCCGCATGGCAGGGCGAGACCGACCCCGAGCGGCTCACCCGCGCGTTCACCGCCTTGCAGGAGGCCGGTATCACGGCCCGTGAGAACTTCACCTGCTGCCGTAGCTGCGGCCAGTCCGAGATCGGCGGCGAAGGCGGGCCGGACGCCCGTGGCTTCGTTTACTTCCACACCCAGTGCACGGACTCCGCCGCAGCCGGCCAGGGACTGACGCTCCTCTACGGCGGCTTCGACGGCTCGTCCGAGACCACCGCAGCCATCGGCCACGAGGTCGTGGCGGCCCTCGAAGCCGTCGGCCTCCCCACCGAGTGGGACCGCGACCCCGGCCGGGCCATCACCGTCACCCCCCTGGACTGGCGCCGCCGCCTGGTCGGCTAACCGGTGTCGTCACGGCCGCCGGGCACCCCTCGCTCCCTGACCAGGAGGGGTTCCGCTTGGCGGCCGGGCTTACTCGCCTGGTCCGCCCCGGACAGCGCGCCGAGGAGGCGTCTCCCTGCGCCGTACGGGTGGCACGGCTCCGGTCGGCAGGTCGTGTCGATCACGGCGGGGAAGGCATGGGTCGCAGGTCACCGTGGGTGACTGCGGGTGCCGCGCTCCGAGCGAGGCGGGGGCGCCCTGGTACGTCGATCCTGGGGCGGCAACGCATGCGCACGAGAATCAGCAGGCACCTGGACTCCGTCTTCGCCGAGTTCGCCGTGCCCGCGGAGGCCCGGGAGGCTGTGGAAGGCCGGGAGGCCGCGGCCCCGGCGCGAGCCGCGGGGCCGGTGCTGCCGCCCGAGTTCAACTGGCGTGACTACACCATCATGCTGTTGCGCGTCGCCTCGGAGATCGAGCATTCCCTGATGGTGCAGTACCTGTTCGCCGCGTACTCGCTGGGAGGGCCCCAGGTCCCCGAGGGTCTCCGGAAGGACGTGCGGCGCTGGCAGGAGGTCATCCTGGGCATCGCGAAGGAGGAGATGGGCCACCTCCTCACCGTGCAGAACCTGCTCGTCGCGCTCGGCGGCCCGGTCAATCTCGGCCGGGAGGACTACCCGTGGGGCACCGACTTCTACCCCTTCCCCTTTACGCTCCGGCGGCTCACCCGGCAATCGCTCGCCCGGTACATCTGCGCCGAGAGCCCTCTCGACTGGACGGGCGAGGAGGCCGAGCGGATCAGGCGGCTGGCGGCCGGGGAGCAGGACGTGCCGGTGAACCGCGTCGGCGCCCTCTACGAGCGGCTGTCCGCCATCCTCCGGGATCGCAGCCGCATCCCGGAGACCGCGTTCCAGGCCTCGACACTTCCCTACCAGGCGTCCTGGGACGAGTGGGGCCGCGGGTACAGACGCGGGCAGCGCGCTCGCGACTCCGGGAACGTTCCCGAGGCCCAGTCGCCCGACCTGCTGATCCTGCGTGTCTACTCACGCGACAGCGCCCTCAGTGCGCTCAGGAACATCGGCGAGCAGGGCGAGGCGCTCCCGGCCCCTGACAGCCCGGACGGCGAGGACCCCCGCAATCCGTCCCACTTCAACCGATTCCTGAGGATCTTCCGCGAGCTGGAACGGGTGGACCCTGCGGACCAGGACGCGGTGGCCCGGCCCGTGGCCGAGAACCCGCGCACCGACCACCGGCTGAACGAGGAAACCGTCGCCCTGACATCCGCGCTGACCGCCGGACCGGGGCAGCCGCGGCCCGAGGTCAACCCGATCACCCACCGCGAGGCCGCCGACTGGGGTCACCTCTTCAACCTGCGCTACCGCATGCTGCTGACGGATCTCGCCCATGCCTTCCGCCTCGTCGGCCCCCTCGACAACGGCGCCACCCTGACCGCACGCGGGTCGCTGATCCACCGGGCCTTCGGCGAGATGTACAACCTCCGGGCCATTTCCGGGGCACTGCTCCGGCTGCCGCTGGACGCGGAGAATGCCTCCGGTCTGCTGGCCGGTCCTCCTTTCGAGATGCCGTACGCGCTGGACCTCCCCGCCGGCGACCGCAACCGGTGGCTGCTGCAGCGCGATCTGACAGAGGCCTCGGTTCCCCTCGTCGAGACCTTGCTGAGCACGACACCGACGGCCGAAGGCAAGGCGTACCTCCGCGCACTGCGCGAGGCGGACGCGCAGGCGCGGGAGTCCATCGACCGCATCCTGGCCGAGGGCTGAGCGACGGCAGCGGCACTCGGCCGTGATGCACCCCCGAGGAGGAGAGAACGTGCTCATCAAGGAACTCCGGATCCTCCCGCCCCTGGCGATCGGTCGCCTGGGTGCGGCGGCCCGGCCCATGGACAACTACGACGTGCTGCTGGACCCCGACCGCCCGTTGTCTCCCCGGCAGCTGCTCCCCGCCCCGACGTTCGTCGTGGATCCGGACAGCGGGGCCATCACCTCGGCCGACGCGCCGACCGCCCTCCGTTTCACCGAGGACGGCAGCGTCCGGCCCGTGGCGCCGTTCCTGGAGGTCTGGGCGCTGACCTCGGTTCCGGACCGGGACGACGTGCTGGAACCGCTGACCACCGGCTTGCTGGAGCGGTGCGGCCTCGGCCCCCAGGACGTGCGCTGGTCCGTGCACGTGGCCAATCACAAGCTCTACCGGCGGACGGGGGACGAGGCCGACCGGATCGAAGCCGAGGCCGGCCCGTTCCACGACCATGCCGTGCACGCGCTGAACGGCACGTGCCCGAACTTCTGGGAGGGCAAGGAGCTGCCGCTCGGGCACGTCCGGTACATCAGGCCCACAGCGGAGTTCCCCGGCATCCGGCTGCGCTTCGTGCCCGCGGCAGGCTACGTCTACGGCTCCAGCCGGGAGAAACCGCCGCCCGGGCCGCCGGACGACGACCCCAACGTCGTCGAGGTCCTGTACAACGGCCAGAAGGGCGGCTGGCTGGGGTATACCGATCCGGCCGACCCCACGGTGACCGTCCCCGGCGGCATCTACGCCGGCGACAGCGAGACAGGGGCCAGCAAGGGCTATCTGGACGACGAGTGCGACGGCGTGGTCAGGGCGGAGCTCACCATCGAGGGCACACGGCTGACCGCCTACGCGTGGATCGGCGCCGGCCCGCCGGCCTACGCTCCGGACAGCTTCCCGGTCCGGTCCGTCGCGGACGAACTGGAGCAGGCCATGTTCGGTCCCACGGCCGGAGCGGGGGACGCGACGCCGGAGGCCGCCGAGGACGTGGTCCGGCGCGCCTTCGACACCGTCCGGCTGATGAACACCTCGGTGCTCAACGGAAACGCGGTGACCGGCCTGGTCGGCGCCGCCAACACGATGGCCGCCCAGGACACCGGTGACACCGGCCGCCTGTTCGAGCCGATCATGGCGCCGTCGCTGGTCGACCGGACGGCGCTGCTGAATCTGCACCAGCAGATCCTGACCGGCCTGCACAGCGGAACGGCCCCGTGGTTCGCCGACGTGCTGCGTGACTTCGACGAGGTCGGAGACCTGTCCGCCAAGGGACGGCGCAAGATGCCGGCACTGATGCGCGGAGCGGACGGCCGCTCCCTGGCACTGACCCGCCGCCAGACCGACATCGTCCGCAAGGTCGCCCGCCGGTCGATCTTCCCGGAAGACGGGTCCGGCACAGGCGCCGCCCCGGACACCGCCCAGCAGGAGCAGGAATGACATCTTCCCGGACGACGCCTTCGATCCATCCGGCCAACCTCTCCGCCCAGTTGCACTACAGGGCGGCCGGCAACCCGCCGAGCACCCTGGCGGCATCGGCCATCTCCAACGCCTTCCCCGGGCTGGAATTCGACTTCCGCAACATCTGGCGCCGCATTCTCCAGGGCATCGAGCTGCACGAGGCGGACAACTACGTCGTCCGGGCCGACCCGGAGCACAGCGCTCTCGTAGGCTGCCGGCTGCTCCGCGTGGCCGGCGAACCGGTGATCGGGAACCTGTCCGGCCCGCAGATCCCCGGATACGACCAAGGGCTCGCTCCGGCCGGCAACCCCGACGGCGTGACGATGCTGGAATGGTCCAACTCCCTCGCCGGAGTCCTGGACAAACACGTCAACCAGAAGGTGGCGTGCGACTTCACCAAGAACCCCTCTCCCAACCCGGCGGGCATCCCCGAAGACCCGGCCGCCCTGCAGACGGTGGAGCTGACCGTACGGCCGCTGTTCGCCACCAGCGAGGTGGTGAACGAACGACTGGCCGTGATCGACGAGCAGCTGGTGCGGCCCGGAGACCTGACCAGCAGTCTCTGCTCCCCCTGGCAGAACGACTACCGCGAGTGCGCCTGCTACTACTGGGCGGCGAGCCGGCCGGACTTCGTCAACGTCGACGTCGACGAACAGGGCCTCAGCGTGGGCAACAACTGGCTTTCGGTGCACCGCGAACCCAAGGAGTACGTGCTCGACCGGGGCGCCGACACCCGCCTCCTCACGTACGACGACCTCTTCCGGGAATGGCAGCGGCGGCTGCGGTTCGTCGTCGGCGGCCGGGACTACCCGGACCCGGACACCACGGACGAGGCCGTCCGGTGACGCCCTCCCCCGCCGGGGCCGCCGCCCGCGATCAGGTGCGCGCACTCATGGACGCGTCCGCCCCGGTCAGCCCCGGCCTGCACTTGGTGCGCACCGAAGTGGGCACCCACGCCTTCCTGGTCAACGGCAGCCGCCTGTTCGACCTGGATGCCGCCACGTACGCGCTCCTCGACGGCGCCCGGCGGGACGGCGACGACGACGGACTCTCCCGGCTGATGTCCCGACTCGGACTGGACGCCCCGCCGCTGATCGACGACAGCCCGCCCGCCGAACCACCGGTGCGCGCCCTGTCTCTCGCGGTGGCGCAGAAGTGCAACCTCGGCTGCACCTACTGCTACGCCCAGCAGGGCAGTTTCGGCGGGACGCCCACCAGCATGCCGGCCGGGACCGCGCTCGACGCGGTCGAGCTGCTCTTCCGCGGCGCCGCACCGGGCGAGCGAGTGAACCTCTCCTTCCTCGGCGGCGAGCCCCTGATCAACAGGCCCGTCATTCACGCCGCCACCGAGCACGCGGTCCGCCTCTCGCGTGAGAAGAACGTGCCCGTGACCTTCTCGATCACCACCAACGGCACGACGGTGACGGCCGCGGACGCCGACTTCTTCGAGGAACACGGCTTCGCGGTGACGGTGAGCCTGGACGGCACCCGTGAGGTGCACGACGCGCTCCGCCCGTACCGGGACGGGCGGGGCAGCTTCGACAAGGTCATCGCACGGGTGACTCCGCTGCTGGCCGCGCAGCGCCGGATGCAGGTTTCGGCCCGGGTGACGGTGACGCCGGACAACCTCGCCCTGAAGGAGACCCTGGACGCGTTCGTCGGGCTGGGCTTCCACAGCGTCGGCTTCTCCCCGCTCCTCAGCTCCCCGAACGGCCGCGGCGAGCTCTCGCCTTCCGGCCTGGAGACGATGCTCGGCCAGATGGTCGCCTGCGGCGAGGAGTTCGAGCGCCAGGTGATCGCCGGCCGCCGCTACCCGTTCACCAACCTGGTCAACGCCCTGCGCGAACTCCACCGAGGCACGCACCGCCCCTATCCGTGCGGCGCGGGGGCAGGGTATCTGGGCGTATCGGCCGAAGGTGACCTCGCCGCCTGTCATCGCTTCGTGGGCGACCCCGAGGGCACGATGGGCGATCTCGCCCGGGGCGTGGACCGCAGCCGCCGGCTGACATGGCTGAGCGACCGGCACGTGCACCGTCAGGAGCCGTGCCGTTCGTGCTGGGCACGGTACCTGTGCGGCGGCGGCTGCCACCACGAGGTCATCCAGCGGGGGCGGCCCGCCTGCCACTACATCCGCGGCTGGCTGCACTACGCGATGGGCGCGTACCACCGCTTGCGCGTCCGCCGGCCCGACTACTTCCTTCCGGTGCCGGCCACCCGCACACCGAAATGACCGCCGGGACGCCATCCCTCACGACCACGGTCGCCTCACAGGCCGGGCACGACACCGAAGTGTGCGTCATCGGCGCCGGGCCGACGGGCTCGGTCTGTGCCCAGCGCCTGAGCGAGCTCGGCCACCAGGTGCTCGTCGTGGAACGGCAGCCGTTTCCGCGCCCCCACGTCGGCGAAGCGCTGACCCCGGCCGTCCGGCCGCTGCTGCGCAGCCTCGGGGTGCTTCCCGCGGTGCGGGACGCGGGCTTCCTCACCTGCACCGAATCGCGTGTCCGCTGGGGGGACGGCCCGGTGCGGCACGTACGCCTCCCCGAGGGCACGGCAGGTCTCACGGTCTGCCGAGGGCGTTTCGACCAGCTGCTCCTGGACGCCGCGCGAGCTGCCGGCGCCGGGGTGCTCCAGCCCGCCCTGGCGCGCCGCCCGCGCCGGGAGACCGGCGGCTGGCAGGTGCCGCTCACCACCCCCGAGGGCGCGCGAGTCCTGCGCGCACGGTTCCTGGTCGACGCCACCGGCCGGGCCCGTGTCCTCGGCGGCCGCGTGACCCGTACCGGCCCTCGGACGATCGCGCTGCACACGACCCTGCGCGCCGACCCGTACGGGCCGCCGCCCACCTGCGTGGAGGCCCTGCCGGACGGCTGGCTGTGGGGCACGCTCCTGCCGGACGGGGGCTACCGGGTCATGGCGTTCACCGATCCGGAGCACCTCCGCCGCTCCGGGGCCCGCAAGGCCTCTCCGGAGAGCTGCGTCCGGAGCCTGCTGGCCGGCTCGGAGCTGTTCCGTGGGCTGACGGCAGACCTGACTGGGGCGACGGTCCGTGTCTGCGACGCGACCAGCTACGTCCATCCCGACCCCGTGGGCGAGGACCACATCAGGCTCGGTGAAGCGGCGTTCGCCATCGACCCGCTCTCCTCGTCCGGCGTGGAGAAGGCCCTGCAGAACGCGCTGTCCGGTGCCGTCACCGTACACACACTCCTCTCCGAGCACGGCGACCGAGCCGCCGCACTGGCCTACTGCCGTGACAGCCAGCGGCACTCCGCCGAACAGCACGTGAAGTGGGCCGGCGGACACTACGCGGAACACCGGCTCCATCACGACAGCTCCTTCTGGCGCCGACGGGCTCGTCCGCTCCCGGCCCCGCCGTCCGCACCCGCCTCCCCCACGGACCTGACGCACCTGATGCATCTGATGCACCGGCGGCTGCGCCTGTCCCCTGCCGCCGAGCTGGTCAGCACCCCCTGCGTGGTGGGTGACCAGGTGGCGTTCCGCCCGGCACTCAGCCACCCCGCCCTGGCCCGGCCGGTGGCCTACGTCGGGGGGCTCGCGCTGGCCCCGCTCGTGGAATCCCTGTCCGGCGACCGCACACTGGCCGAAACCCTGCGGGAATGGTGCCGCACCATGCCGTCCGGCCGGGCCCTGTCCATCGCCGCATGGCTCTACGGGCACGGCATGATGACAGCGGTCGGCTGAGTCCGGCCCGGCCGAGGTCTCCCGCGCTGAACGCGGACCGCAGATACGACCGGGGCATGCCGAAGGGGTGCGGGCACCGGCACCTGTCCGGGACGGCCCCGCACCCCTCATCGGGTCGTCGTCACATGCACGTGCGCGTGGTCCAGTGGCTGCACCAGAGCGACTCGACGACGGACTCGGACTCCTCTTCCAGGGCCTGAAGGTCGAGAACGAAAGCCATGACATACCTCTTTCCGTGGGATCGGGTGGGGCTGGGAACGGTCAGCGGTGGGTTCACCGCTGGTTCTTGCTCACCGCGGACGGCAGTGCGCCGCGGTGGTCCAGGAGGGGAAGGGGCGTGCCCTTCCGGGTGAGCGCTGCGTGGAGCGCGAGCAGGATGCCTGCCGAGCCGGTGGCCAGGTCGGTCGAGAGGCGGTAGAGCTGGTGGCCGGGGAAGGCCACCCGGTCCTGGTGGCGGACCAGGTGCCAGGCGAGCCGCGCCAGCTGCCGGTCGCGTTGCTCGCCCGCCCATGCGTGCCCCGTACCGGCGCGGTCCGCCGTGACAGGGCCGCCCGGTGCGGCGTCGTCCTCCGCCGCGGCCTGAGCCAGCGTCCAGAGGAGGCCGGCCCTGCCGTGGAAGAGGCCGGGCATGAGGAGGAACTGCGCCGTGCAGGCCCGCTCCAGCAGGGGCAGCGTCCGGCCGAGCTCGGGGTCGTCCGGCCGGTGCCGCAGCAGCGCGCGGGCGGCGACGACGGCGCCGGCCGAGCCGTTGCCGAGGTAGGCGGCGGCGCGGCCGTCCTCGGCGAGCAGCATGCCCTTGTCGTCCACCTGGGCGCCCTGCAGGTCGCGTGCCAGTGCGGCGGATGCCAGGTCCAGCCAGTGGTCCTCGCCTGTGTGCTCGTACAGGCGGGTGAGGAAGAGGGCCCGGCCGCTCCCGCCGTGCAGCAGCCCGGAGCGCCGCGGGCCGGGTTCCGGGCTGTTGTACGCGGCCGCGTCTTGCACGAGTTCCTGTTCGAGTGCTCGCCCGGCGGCGACGGCCTCGTCGGTCAGCGTGCCGTCGCCGTGGCGGTCGGCGAAGTGGAGCAGGCCGAGCCCGATGCCGGCCAGGCCGCCGGCGAGGTCGTGCCCGAGGACGCCCAGCTCGCGCCGCTTCGCGGTCACGGTCCGGGCGCGCTCCAGGGCCTCCCGCGCCAGGTCGGGCAGTCCGAGCCGGTCGAGGGTGAAGGCGACGCCGTGCAGGCCGTCGTAGAGACCGGGGCGGACGTCCGGGGCCGGGCCGGTGGCCCGCAGCAGCCATTCGACGTGCTGGTCGGGCACCGGGTAGCCGGTCTCGGCCAGGGCGTAGAGGACGCCGGACGCGCCGTGCAGGAGGTTGACGGCGCCCTGGGCGGCGAACTGTTCGGGGTCGCCGGGGTAGAGCCTGTCCTCGCGCTCGGGGGTGGCGGCGGCGAGGATGCCGCCGGCCAGTTCGTCCATCACCCGTTGCCAGTCGTCCGGGGACGCGCCGTCCGGTACGAACAGCGCGCGTCCCTTCGTGCCGGTGCTCGCGGTGCGGCCTGCGGGAAGCCGCCCCCCGCAGGCCTCGTGCAGAGCCCGTACGGTTTCGGCCGCGAAGCCGTCCGGCAGGCCGAACAGTTCCTCGGCGGCCCGGGCCAGGTGCCCGGCCTTGGCGGAGTCCAGCTCGACGAGGAAGGAGAGCGGGATGAAGAGGAAGAGGCGCATGCAGGCCAGTGCGTACCGGTCGACGGAGGTGCCGGTGCGGGCGGCCGGCGAGATGAAGCCCGGTGCGCCCATCGCGGGCGGCGTGCCGGTGGCGAGGTCGAAGGCCAGCTCGAAGTCGACGAGGGCGAGGCGGCCGTCCGGCCGGACGATGACATTGCCGGGGTGGAGGTCGCCGAAGGCCACGCCCTGCTTGTGCAGCGTGGTGATCATCCGGTCCAGCTGGTCGGTGAAGTCCAGCGCCTGTGCGGCGTACGCGGCGAGCGCCGCGGGCTCCGGTTCCCCTCCCAGCAGGGGGTGGCGGCCGGCGAACAGGTGGCGTTCGAGCTTCTCGCCCTCGATGAACTCCTCGACGAGGTACTCGTGCTCCCAGACGGTCACGTGCTCGTGGAGGCGGGGGACGAAGTCCAGTCCGTCCAGGCGCCGGAGCATGTCGCGTTCGCGGTGCAGGCGCTCGACGGCGTCGGTGCCGGCCCGGTCCAGCCCGGCCATGGGGCGGGCTTCGCGCAGGACCACGGTGCGGCCGTCGCGGGTGTCGCGGGCCTTGTAGACGCCGCCTCCGTTGGAGAAGTGCAGGGCGCGCTCGATGCGGTAGGGGAAGTCCTCGGGGCGGGGCGCGGAGCGTGCCGTGACCTGCTCGGCGAGGAACTCCGGCACGTCGGTCCAGGAGGGCACGGAGAAGACCGGGCGGCGCAGGTCGGGCACCAGTCGTCCCGCGGGGTCGCGCAGGGCGGACACGGTGCGCCCTTGCTCGTCCAGGCAGTACATCTGGCGGAATGCGCCGTAGCGCACGTACAGGGGGCCGTCGTGCCAGCGCAGGTCGCTGAGGATGTACGGGCCGCGCCGTCCGGCCAGTACGGGTGAGAGGCCGTGCAGCACGCGCCGGAGTTCGTCTTCGTCGCGCGGGTAGATCGTCACGAGCTTGCCGCTGGAGCCGCGCGGGGCGTACTTGGAGTTCGCGTTGAGCACGGCCTCCCGGCTGCGCAGGAACTTGACGCTGACGCCTTCGCGGAAGCAGAAGCCGAGGACGGCGCCGATGACGTCGGGGGCCTCGTCGGGGGTGCTGGAGACGTGGACCTTCCAGCCCTGCTCGGGCAGCGTCACCCCGTCGGGGCTGAGGTAGACCCAGACGCTGTCGCGGCTTCTGCTCCACCCGCCGGGCAGCGGGTCGCGTGCCTGCGGGTAGAGGGTCTCCGTGTCGCCGAGCCGGCCGGGGTCGTCGTAGAAGACGGGGTCCGTCTGGCAGTACGGCTCGTAGTCGGATGGGCGCACGTGACGAATCCCCCTTGTGTGGCGTGCTGTTCACCAGCGCCACAACCGTAGGACGGTTCCGCCCCGCCGCGGCCGTTACGGGCGTTGCCTGGTGTTGCCAACGACGGGGCGGGCGGGCAACGGCGGGCGGTGCGGGGGTCCTGTCGCCGGGGCGGACGGGCTTTGCAGACCCGGTCACTGGGGTCGGACAGGCGCAGGCCCGATCACCAGGGCGGGCAGGCCTGTAGGCCCGGCACCGGGGCGGATTGGCTTGCAGGGCCGGTCACCGGTCGGACAGGCTGTACCCCGTCACCAGGTCAGGGCAGACCCGTAGGCCCCGTCACCGGTCAGGTAGACCTGCAGGGCCGGTCACCGGGTCAGGCAGACCCGTAGGCCCGGTCACCGGAGCAGGCAGACCCGTAGGCCCCGTCACCGGTCAGGCAGGCCTGCACGTCGTGTTGGCGCGGGTCGTCGAGAGACCGGTAGATGCCGGCCGCCCGCAGCCACGCCCGCCGCGCCGCCCGTGTCTTGCCCTGGGTGGCGAGGCTGATCCCCAGTTGGTGCAGCGCCTGCGCGGTGCCGGCGAGCATGCCGGTACGGGCGTGCAGGACGAGGGCGCGCCCGTAGCAGCGGACGGCCTGCCGGTGGTCGCCCAGCTCACGGTGGGCGGTTGCCGTCAGGGTCAGCGTGGACGCCTGCAGCCACACTGAGCCGTGCGCGCGATGCAGCTGCAGCGCCTGGAGCAGCGGGGCGAGCGCCTGCCCCGGGCGGCCCTGGGCGAGGTGCACCTCGCCCACGCACAGCAGCGCCATGGCGGTCCCCCACCGGCCGCCCTGCGCGGTGAACAGGTCCAGCGAGCGCCCGACCAGGACGGCCGCCTCGTCGTTGCGCTGCTGGCGCATGCAGGAGAGCGCGTACGCCAGCCGGACCGTCCCCTCCCCCACCGGGTCCCCGGCGGCGGCGAACCGCTCGGCGGCACGGCGGTAGTGACTGTCGGCCGCGGCGTGCTGCCGGAGCCCGGCCCGGGCGCTCGCCAGGACGGTCTCCGCGCAGGCCTCGGCCGGCGGTCCGGCTGCTGCCGCCGCCGCGGCCTCGCCCGCGAGTTCCCCGGCTTCCAGCAGGTCGAGATGGTGATGGCGCAGGAAGAGGAACGGCCACAGTGCGTAGGGCAGCTGCCAGGCCACCGGGCTGTTCGTGGCGCCGGCCTGCCGGCAGCAGGCCAGCAGGTTCGCTCGCTCGTCGTCGTACCAGCGCAGCGCCTGGCTCAGGGAGGCGAAGGCCAGGGGCCGGCAGCCGTGCGGGATGTCCACGATCGGTACGCGGTGGCGTCCGGTGCCCAGTACCAGGTCGGCTGCCGCTTCGACGGTGTGCAGGTACCAGGCGAGCATCCGCTCGGTGCACGCGGCCAGTGCCCGGGGTCCGTCCTCGGTTCCGGCGCGCTCGCGCGCGTACTCGCGCAGCAGGTCGTGCATGCGGAAGCGGCCCGGCCGGACCTCCATCACCAGGTTGGCGGTGCGCAGCTCGCCGAGCAGACGGGCCGTCACCGGGGTGGGCTCCCCGAGGAGCGCCGCCACGGCGTCCAGACCGGCCACGGCGCCCGGGTGCAGGGCCAGGAGCCGGAACGCCCGGGCCTGGTCGGCCGGGAGCGCCCGGTAGGACCAGTCGAAGACCGCGCGCACGCCGGTGCCCTCGCCGGGGATGGCCAGCAGGTCCAGGCGCGGCGTCGCGTGCCCCGGTTCGCCGCCGAGTGCCGCGGCGAAGCCGTCTCCCCACTCCGCCAGGTGCTCGGCCGCGATCCGCAGGGCCAGCGGGAGGTAGCCGCAGTGGCGGGCGACGGTCGCCAGCGTCGCGTCGGCGTCGTCGCGCGCGGCAGCCGGGTGTACGGCCGGGGCTGGAGCCCCGGCTGCGGCCGTCGCGGGGTCCACGATCTGCGCCTTGTCCGTTCCCCCGCCCCCGCGGAGCGCTCGCGTGCGCCGTATGAGCAGCACCGCTTCCTGCGGTGGCAGCGGTTCCAGGGCCACGCGCAGGGCGCCGTGCCGCACGCTCAGGGCTGTCAGGCAGCGTCTGCTGGTGATGACGACGACGCTGTCGCCGGTGGCCGGCAGCAGGGGCGCGACCTGGGCGGCGCGGGCCGCGTCGTCGAGCACCATGACCACCCGGCGCTCGGCCAGGGCGCTGCGTACCAGGGCGATCCGCTCGTCGGGCCCCATGGACAGGGCGTTTGCCCGCGCGCCGAGCCCCAGAGCGTGCAGCAGGCCGGTGGCCAGGTCGTGAGGTGACGCCTCGTCGGGGCGGGGGCCGTGTGCGCGCAGGTCGGCGAAGAGCGCTCCGTCGCCGTGCGAAGCGCCCAGGCGTGCGGCCAGCGAGACGGCGAACGTCGTCTTGCCCACGCCCGCCATGCCGTCCACGGCGATCACGGCGGGGCCGTGCTGCCGCGACAGGAACGTTTCTGCGTAGGAGAGTTCGCCTTCCCGTCCCCACATCTCCCCCATGGCCGGCAGCTGGGCCGGGACGGGGCCGCGCGAGGCGGGCGTGAGGCCGTCGGGCCGCCCGCTCGGCGGCGGTGACTCCGCCGGCGGCAGCTCCCGCGCCAGCCGGACCAGACGGCCGTCCGTGGCCATCGCCTCGTCACACCGCCGGGCAAGGTCGAGCGACATGACGCGCAGGCCGTTCTCCACCCGGCTCAGGTAACTCTTGCTGTAGTGCACCCGCTGGGACAGCTGGGACAACGACCAGCCGCGCTCCACCCGTAACCCGAAGCAGCTCGCCTGACGACACCTGCGCCCCCCGCGTCCTGTCAGCCCCTAACCCCCACACGTGCGGACATCGTACGCACACCCGCCTGTAGGCCCACGAAGCGATGGCCGTACCGGACAACACCGTGAGCCCCGGCCACCGTGGTGCCGCTGTTCCTGCCGGCGGTGTCGCGGAAGGTGATGCACCGGGCTCACCGGAACCCCCGGGATGCCGCGGCAAGGCGTCCGGCTGATCCGGTCGGCGAACAGCTGAAGGGCGCTCAGTTCGAGCGCGGCCTGAGCAGCTCCTCGAGGAGGGTGTCCACCAGGCTGCGGGGGACGCTCGATCCCGTCAGGGCGCGGTACACGATCGGGCCGAGGAGGGCGTCGATCGTGGCGTCGGGGCCGAGCACGGGCGAGATCTCGCCGACGTCGACTGCCCGTGCGAGCATGTCGCGTTCCTGGTCACGGCGTGGACCGAGATAGCGCTTGTGGAAGCTCTCGGCCGTGCCGGGATCGAGCTGAGCCTGGGCGATGAGGGCGAGCAGGACCTTCTCGGAGCCTCCCGCGGCTTAGGGCTCGCCCTTGCCGACGAGCTCGCCCGACGCGGCTGGCGCGTCACGGCCACCACGCGCCAGGAAGGCGGCGAGCTGCAAGCCCGCGCCGATGCCTGGAACGGACAACTGACCGTCGAGTCACTGGAGATGACGATCCCCGAAGAGCGGGCCGCGCTCCGCGAGCGTCTGAAGGGCTGCCGGCTCGACCTGCTCTTCGTCAACGCCGCGATCGACCGGGGCAACCTGCCCATCGGCGAGGTCACCACCGGCATGTTCACCGAGGTGATGGTCACCAACGCGTTGAGCCCGCTGCGCACCCTTGAGGCCCTCCGCGAACTCGTCGCGCCCGGCGGTACCGTCGCGGTCACGTCCTCCGAGCAGGGCAGCACCTCGCGCAACACCGAGGACGGCTATGAGCTCTACAAGGCCGGCAAGGCCGCGCTCAACCAGCTGATGCGCAGTTACGCCACCCGCCACGCCGGGGACGGACACACCAAGCTGCTCATCGACCCCGGTCACAACCGGACCCGGCTCGGCGGACCCGGCGCACCTCTCCTCCCCACGGAGAGCATCCCGGCCGTCGCCGACGTCCTCGAAGCGCAAGCGGGCGCCCCGGGCTGCAGTTCCTGGACCGCCACGGCGAGACCGTCCCCTGGTAGGCCCGCGTTCCCCCTCCCCGGGCTGCTCCCCTGACGGCGCTCCCCGAGCGTCTGCGACCCTGGAATCAGCGACGGCAGACCGAGCGGTGGAGGAGCGGACAGTGACCGAGCGCAAGCCCCGTGGCATCGACTTCGAATCGTGGACCGACCGCCAGATCCGGGAAGCGGAGCAGCGCGGTGCCTTCAAGGACCTGCCGGGTTTCGGCAAGCCGCTTCCCGGCCTTGAGCGTCCCTACGACGAGGACTGGTGGATCAAGGAGAAGATGCGGCGCGAGCAGGTCTCCTTCCTCCCGCCGGCGCTCGCCCTGCGCAAGGAGGCCGAGGACGCCCTCGCCGCCGCTGCGGAGGCCCGGACGGAGCGGGAGGTGCGGCGGATCATCGGCGAGATCAACGACAAGATCACCGCTGCCCTCCGCATGCCGCCGCCCGGCCCGCCGCTGAACCTCTCCCCCTACGACGTCGAGACCGTCCTCAGGGCGTGGCGGGAGAACCGGTAAAAAACAAAGACGAGGAGTTGCTCACTCCTCGCCACTCTTAACTTATAGCGCACAGGGGGCCTTGCCGCAAGGCCCCCGCCATGCCGCAGAATCTCCGTTCGTAAGGCCGGGACCTGCGGAAATGGGAGTTCTGAAGTGCGTGTGTTGCTGTCGACGTACGGGTCGCGCGGGGATGTCGAACCGCTGGTGGGTCTCGCTGTGCAGCTGCGGGCGCTCGGGGCGGAGGTGCGGGTGTGCGCGCCGCCGGACGAGGCGTTCGCGCAGCGGCTGGCCGAGGTGGGGGTGCCGCTGGTGCCGGTCGGTCCGTCGGCGCGCAAGCTGACGAAGGCGGCGCCGGCGCCGTCGTCCCTGCCCGAGCGCGCGGCCTCCCTGATCGCCGGGCAGTTCGAGTCGGTCACCGAGGCGGCCGAGGGGTGCGATCTGCTGGTGGCGACCGGCATGGTGCCGGCCGCGGCCGGTGCGCTGTCGGTGGCCGAGAAGCTGGGCGTGCCCGCCGTGTCCGTGACGTTCCAGCAGCTCACCCTGCCGTCACCGCACCGCGCGCCGCTGGCGTACCCGGGCCGGCCGTTCCCGCCGGAGGTGACCGACAACCGGGTGTTGTGGGACTTGGACGCCCGGAGCATCAACGTGCTGTTCGGCGAGGCGCTCAACACGAACCGGACGGCGAACGGCCTGGCCCCGGTGGCCGACGTCCGCGATTACGTCGTCGGGGACCGGCCGTGGCTGGCGACGGACCCGGTCCTGGATCCGTGGCGGGGGAACCCCGGCTTCGACGTCGTCCAGACGGGCGCATGGATCCTGCCCGACGAGCGCCCGCTCCCGGA
Organism: Streptomyces sp. URMC 127; assembly: GCF_051386535.1. Taxonomy (NCBI): domain Bacteria; kingdom Bacillati; phylum Actinomycetota; class Actinomycetes; order Kitasatosporales; family Streptomycetaceae; genus Streptomyces; species Streptomyces sp. URMC 127. The sequence continues at coordinate 147,500 of NZ_JBPQTW010000001.1, read as the reverse complement.
CGAGCTGGTCGCGTTCCTGGACGCCGGTGATCCGCCGGTGTACGTGGGCTTCGGCAGCATGCCCCTGCACGCGGCGAAGGACGCCGCCCGTGTGGCCGTCGAGGCGATACGGGCGCAGGGCCGCCGCGCGGTGCTGTCCCGCGGCTGGGCGGACCTGTCGCTGATCGACGACCGGGACGACTGCTTCGCCGTCGGAGAGGTCAACCATCAGGCGCTGTTCCGCCGGGTGGCCGCCGTCGTGCACCACGGCGGCGCGGGCACCACGACCACGGCCACCCAGGCCGGCGCGCCCCAAGTGGTGGTGCCCCAGGCGGCGGACCAGCCGTACTGGGCGGGACGCGTGGCCGAACTGGGCATCGGTGCGGCACACGACGGTCCGGTTCCGGCCACCGAGTCCCTTTCGGCCGCGCTCAGGACGGCTCTGGCCCCCGAGACCCGCGCGCGGGCGACCGCCGTGGCCGCCACGATCCGCACCGACGGCGCGGCGGTCGCCGCGAAGCAGCTTCTCGACATGATCGGCAAGGGGCAGCAGTCGATGACGGCGTGAGCCGCGTGGGGCGTCGAGCCGCCCCCTCCCAGGCATCGAGTCGGCCCCTCCCCAGGCGTCGAGTCAGCCCCTCCCGGGCATCGAGCCGGCCCCCGCCCGGACCGGACGCTTCTCCCTGCGCGCGCCATGGTGTTCGCGCGTCCTCAGAACGGAGCCCATGTACGTGAGCCCGCTGACCACCAGCGTGTTTGACCTTCCCGACCGCCTCTCCTCCAAGGCCGACCCGGCCCTGACCGCCGGTGACGAGCAGCACTTCGCGGCCATAGCGGAGAGCCTTGAGCAGGCGATAGCCGAGCTGTCCGAACGCCTCGACGCCGAGCGCAGGGCCCCCGGCGGCACGGGCCGGCAGGCGATGGACCGGGACGTGGAGATCCACCGGCTCACCGCCCGCCTGCGCGCGCTGCGCCGCTTCGGCCTGGACCTGTGTCTCGGGCGCATGGTCGGCGCCGGCAACGACGAGCCGGTGTACATCGGACGACTGGGCCTTACCGACAGTGCCGGCCGCCGGCTGCTGCTCGACTGGCGGTCTCCCGCGGCCGAGCCGTTCTTCGGTGCCACCCACGCCAACCCCATGGGCCTGGCGAGCCGGCGCAGGTACCGCTGGGCCCGCGGGCGGATCAGTGACTACTGGGACGAGGTGTTCGCCCCGGACGGGTTCGCCGGGCACGCCGCGCTCGACGACCAGTCCGCGTTCATCGCCAGTCTGGGCAGCAGCCGGTCGCCGCGGATGCGGGACGTGCTCGGCACCATCCAGGCCGACCAGGACGCCGTCATCCGCGCGAGCTCCCGCGGCGCGCTCGTCGTGGACGGCGGTCCGGGTACGGGGAAGACGGTCGTCGCCCTGCACCGCTCCGCCTACCTCCTGTACTCCGACCCTCGTCTCGGTCACCGCCGGGGCGGTGTGCTGTTCGTCGGGCCGCACCGGCCGTACCTGTCCTACGTCAGTGACGTCCTGCCCAGCCTGGGAGAGGAGGGTGTGCAGACCTGCATCCTGCGGGATCTCGTCGCCGAGGGAGCCACCGCGGTGGAGGAGGCCGACCCGGACGTGGCGCGCCTGAAGTCGTCCGCGGACCTGGTGAAGGCGATCGAGAAGGCCGTCGGGTTCTACGAGGAGCCGCCCGCCGAGGGGATGACGGTCACGACCCACTGGTCCGACATCCGGCTGACCGCCGGCGACTGGGCCGCCGCCTTCGACGCCGCCGAACCCGGCACTCCGCACAACGAGGCGCGCGACCAGGTCTGGGAGGAGCTGCTCACGATCCTGGTGGACAAGCACGACGGCGACGTCCCGGACGAGCTGCTCCGCAAGTCGCTGCGGCAGGACAGGGAGCTGCTCACCGCCTTCAACCGCGCGTGGCCGCTGCTCGAAGCGGCGGATCTCGTTGGAGACCTGTGGTCGGTTCCCGCGTACCTGCGGCTGTGCGCTCCCTGGCTCGGCCCGGATGACGTCCGGAAGCTGCAGCGCCCGGACGCCCAGGCCTGGACGGTGTCGGACCTGCCTCTCCTGGACGCGGCACGCCGGCGCCTCGGCGACCCGGAGGCGGCGCGGCGCAAGCGCCGGCACGACGCGGCTGTCGCCGCCGAGCGCGAGCGCATGGCCGGTGTCATCGACAACCTGCTCGAAGCCGATGCCGACGGGGAGGGTGCGGTGACGATGCTGCGCGGACGGGACCTGCAGGACACCCTGGTCGACGGGAGCGCACTGCCCGTCGCCGAGCCGGACCTGCTCGCGGGTCCGTTCGCCCACGCCGTCGTGGACGAGGCTCAGGAACTGACCGACGCGGAGTGGCAGATGCTGCTCCTGCGGTGCCCGTCCCGCAGCTTCACCATCGTCGGGGACCGCGCCCAGGCCAGGCACGGTTTCACGGAGTCGTGGCGGGAGCGGCTGGAGCGGGTCGGGCTCGACCGGATCGACCTGGCTTCCCTGAGCATCAACTACCGCACGCCGGAAGAAGTGATGTCGGAGGCCGAGCCGGTCATCCGCGCTGTGCTCCCGGACGCCAACGTGCCGGCGTCCATCCGCAGCAGCGGCGTCCCCGTCGTCCACGGATCCGCTGCGGAGCTGAACGCGGTCCTCGACACCTGGCTCGCCACCCACGCCGACGGGACCGCCTGCGTCATCGGCGATCCCGCCTTCCGTGAGACGTCCCGTGTCCGGTCCCTGACCCCGGAGCTGTCGAAGGGGCTCGAATTCGACCTGGTCGTCCTCATCGACCCGGAGAAGTTCGGCGAGGGCACCGAAGGCGCGGTCGACCGCTACGTCGCGATGACCCGGGCGACCCGGCAGCTCGTCATCCTCACCAGCGCGTGACACCACCTGCCGGCCGGGGCGCTCATTCCGCCCCGGTCGGCAGGCTTCTGCCGGGGCAGAGGCCTCTGCCCCGGCGGCCCTACGCTGCCGGTCATGACGCGATTCGATGAGGTCAAGGCAGCTTTCTGGGGTGATGGTGACGCTGACGGCGACTACGGCGTCCAGCCGCCTCTCACCGAGGAGGCCGTACGCGAGGCTGAGCGCCTGCTGGGCGTGCGGCTGCCCGCAGCACTGGTCGGTCTCCTGCGAGAACCTCACTGCAGGCAGCGCCTTCTGACTCCTCGCTCCCCCGGCGACCCGGCCTCGACCGGAGGGCGCCGGCCCTGTCGCGCTTCCAACAGGGCACCAACTCGGCCACACAGGCGGAAACCGCCCACCAGGGCTCAAGACCAGTTCAGCACGGCTCCCCGACCCCTCCAGCGGTGGACTGCCCGGCTGGGTCGTTCCCGCAGCGGCGCGCCGGAATATGCCTTAAGTCGGCACTCCGGCCGGGTTGGGTCGGGGTAATGCGACAAGATCCTGCCGCGAGTTCTGGCGGGTGCCTCTCTTTCCGGCTTCCCGGTCCTCCCTGAAGATCGTGTGACATCCGGAAGCACCCAGTCCGGTTATTCGGCTTCGCACCTCGATGAGGATTTATGTCGGCTCCCTCCCACTCCCCCGCCGCTCCCTTCACGGGAAAGGCCGGCGAATGCCCCGCCCCGGGCCTCGTCACCTCGGACTGCGCCCGGGGAAGGCCGCGCAGAACGGCGGGCAGAGGAGCGCTGGCTCCTTGAGATTCCGGATCGGCCGCACAGGCACCACCCCAGCACCACCATCCGCGCAGGCCCCTGCGTCCGCCTTCCAGGCCGTATACGGCGAAGCGCCGGATTACGGCGAAGCAGCGGATTACGGCGAAAGGCCCGGTCACGGCGAACAGCCACCCGCCGTCCCCGCCGAAGCCCCGCTCTCCGACCACGAGATCAGCCTCATCAGGACGTCCCTGGCGCTGGTCGAGCCCCTCGCCGGGGACATCACGGTCTACTTCTACGCCACGCTGTTCGCCCGCTACCCCGAAGTCCGCTCCCTGTTCCCGCAGGAGCTGGACACCCAGCGCGACCGCCTCCTGCGCGCGCTGCTGCGCATCGTGGACCTGGCCGACGACCCCGGGAACCTCGTCCGCTTCTGCGGGGACCTGGGCCGCGACCACCGCAAGTTCGGCACGCTCGCAGCCCACTTCCCGGCCGTCGGCGAGTGCCTCCTCACCACGCTCGCCCGCTACGCCGGACCCGCCTGGACCCCCGACATCGCCGCGGCCTGGACGAAGGCGTACGGCACCGTCGCCCAGGTGATGATCAGCGCGGCCGCGGAGGACGAGGCGCTGCGGCCCGCCGTGTGGCCCGCCACCGTGGTGCACCGCGTCTCGCGCGGCCACGGCATCGCCGAGATCACCGTGCGTCCCCACATGGCCTACCCGTATGCCGCGGGCCAGTACGTCAGCGTCGAAACGCCCTGGTGGCCGAAGCAGTGGCGCTACTACTCGCCCGCCAACGCGCCCCGCCGGGACGGCACCCTCACCTTTCACGTGCGCGCGGTGCCCGGCGGCTCGGTCAGCCACGCACTGGTCCACCGGGCAGCGGTGGGCGACGAGCTCCGGCTGGGTCCGCCGATGGGCGACATGACGCTGGACGCCGCCACCGGCTCCGACGAACTGCTCTTCGTCGCCGGCGGAACCGGCCTCGCGCCGATCCGCGCGCTCGTCGAAGAGGTCGCTCGCCGGGGCGGATGCCACGAAGCAGTGCTGTTCCTCGGTGCCCGGACCGGCGCGGAGCTCTACGGGGTCGACGACATGCTCCGCATGGCCCAGCGCCACCACTGGCTGACCATCAGGGGCGCGGTCTCCGACGAGTACATCCCCGGCATCCGGGGGTCCCTGCCGGACGTCCTGGCCGAGTACGGGCCGTGGTACCAGCACGAGGTCTTCCTCAGCGGTCCCACGCAGATGGTCGTCTCCGCCAAGGAAACCCTCACCCTCGGCGGCACGCCGCCCCACCGGATCCATCACGACCCGTTCGACACTCCCGTGCTGTCCGCGCCCTGAAGCCGCGCCGTCGCTCTCGCCCTCGCCCTCCTGCCAGAAAACCCGGAGAACTCCTCGTGACCTTGCCTCCACCGCCGTACGGATCAGCGGGCGAGCACCGGCTGCAGCAGCACTTCGGCACGACCGACCGTGCCGCCCGGTTCTACGACCAGCAGGTGCGTCCGCATCTCACGCCGGAGATGCGGGAGTTCATCGGCCGTCAAGCCATGGTCTTCCTGGCCTCCGCCGACTCCCGCGGGCAGTGCGACTCCAGTTTTCGCGCCGGCCCGCCGGGTTTCGTCCACGTCATCGACGACCGCACGCTCGCCTATCCCGAATTCCGCGGGAACGGCGTTCACGCCAGTGCCGGGAACATGCTCGAGAACCCTCATCTCGGCATGCTCTTCATGGACTTCACCCACCACCGCATAGGGCTCCACGTCAACGGAACAGCACACCTCTACCACGACCAGGACCTGCGCAGCGTCCACCCCGGCCTGCCCACCGACGTCGCGCCGGGACGCGGACCGGAGATGTGGGTCCGCCTCACGGTCGAGGAGGCGTACATCCACTGCTCCAAGTACATCCCTCACCTGCAGCCGGCTCCCCGTCCCGCCGGCCGCGGCGCCGACCGCCCCAAGGACGCGGACTACTTCACCGCTTCCCAGGCCTGCACCACATAGTGCGGGGCTTCCGTCTGCTGCGGAGCCACCGTCCGGTGACTCCGCAGCAGACGGTTGCGTCATGCGGCCCGGGGCTCCGGGAAGCGGCCGGGCTCTTCCGGGTTGCTTCCGGCCGGCGCCACGTCGTTCACCGCGTCCGGCACGCGCTCCCCCGCGAGCGCGAGCCTCACCGAGCGGGCGGCGGCGACGCCCGCCTTCTCCTGGGCCTCGTGCGTCGAGGCGCCGAGGTGCGGGGTGCAGACCACCTGGTCGAAGCGGAAGAGCGGGGAGTCGGTGCACGGCTCCGCGGCGTACACGTCCAGGCCCGCGCCCGCGACCCGGCCCTCTTCGAGCGCTGCGGCGAGTGCCGTCTCGTCCACGATGCCCCCGCGCGCCGCGTTCACGATCCGGACGGCCGGCTTGACCTTGCGCAGGGCTTCCTCCCCGATCAGGCCCACCGTCTCCGGGGTCCTGGGCAGGTGCACCGTGATGAAGTCCGAGACTTCCAGCAGCTCGTCCAGCGACAGGAGCTTCACGCCCGTCGCCGCGGCCCGCTCGGGCTGTACGTACGGGTCGTAGGCGACGGTCTCCATGCCGAAGGCCGCCATGCGCGCGGCGACGAGCGCGCCGATGCGGCCGAGGCCGACGATGCCGAGCGTCTTGGCGGCGAGTTCCACGCCGGTGTACCTGCTGCGCTGCCACTCGCCGTTCTTCAGGGCGGCGCCGGCCTGCGGGATGTGGCGGGCGGTGGCGAGGATGAGGCCGCAGGCGAGTTCGGCGGCCGAGACGATGTTGGATGTGGGTGCGTTGACGACGAGCACGCCCGCCTTCGTCGCGGCGGGCACGTCGACGTTGTCGAGGCCGACGCCCGCGCGGGCGACGACCTTCAGCTTCCGGGCCGCGGCGATGGCCTCGGCGTCGACCTTGGTCGCGGAGCGGATGAGGACGGCGTCGGCGTCGGCGATGGCCTGCAGGAGCTCGGCGCGATCGGCGCCGCGGCAGTGCCGGATCTCGAAGTCCGGGCCCAGGGTGCCGACGGCGGCGGGCGACAGCTCTTCGGCGATGAGTACGACCGGTCTGGTCATGGGAGATACGTTCCTCGGTGGGGAGTACGCGGATGAATCGGACAGCCAGGTCTCAGCAGCCGGCTTGGTACTGGCCGTTGGCGTACAGCACGGTGGGAGGCCGCTCGTCGGCGTGCGTCCATGTCACGGTGCCGGCGATCAGCGTGTGGTCGAGCATGCGGGCCGTGCTGCTGACGTCGCACACCGCGGCCACGGAGGCGTCCGTGAGCACCGGCACGCCGTGCCGCGGCTGCCAGGACACGCCGTCGAAGCGCTGGGCCGCGGTGCCGGTGGCGAACTGCCGTGCCAGGTGCCGGGCGTCCCACGACAGCACGCTGACCGCGAAGGATCCGCTGTCCAGGATCTGTTCCAGCGTGCGGCTCTCGCTGGCGAGCGAGACGAGCAGGGCGGGAGGCCGGACGGACAGGGACATGACGGCGTTCACGGTGCAGCCGACGGGCCCGGCGGGGCCCTGGGCGGTGAGCACGGCGACGCCGGTGGGCAGGCGGGCCATCGCGTAGCGGAAGGCGTCGTCCGATACTGCGGGCCGGGCGGGCAGGAGGCTTTCGGTGGTCATCGGTTTCCCCGCCTTCAGGCGTAATGGGCCGCGATCTCGGCGGTCACGGTCTTGCGGTCCACTTTTCCGTTGACGTTCAGCGGCAGCTCGTCGTAGACGGTGACGCCGCGCGGCACCATGTACGCCGGGAGCCGGAGCCGCAGTGCGGCCAGCAGGCGTTCGGGCGCCGGGTCCGGGCCCGTGCACACGGCTTCGAGGTCGGATTCGCCGTCGGCGCCGGGCAGTGCCACGACCAGGGCGTCGCGTACGCCGGGCTGGTCGCGCAGTGCGGCCTCGATCTCGCCGAGTTCCACGCGGTAGCCGCGGACCTTGACCTGCTGGTCGAGGCGTCCCAGGTGGACGAGCTGTCCGTCCTGCTGCCGGGCGACCCGGTCGCCGGTGCGGTACCACAGGTCGTCCGTGACGGGCTCGCTGCCGTCGAAGTCCTGCGCCCGCACTCCGTCGTAGGCGACGAACCGGCCGGCGTTGTTCGCCGGGTCGAGGTAGCCGGGGAAGCGCTGGGCGCCACGGACGCACAGCTCGCCGTCCTCGCACGGCAGTCCTGCGGGGTCGAGCACGACGTGTTCGAGGCCCGGGTAGAGCGTGCCGATGGGCACCGTGCCGTTGGCGGGGCGCGGCCATGCGGCGGGGTCGGCGGGGAGCCGGTACTCGGCGCAGCTGATGGTGAGCTCGGTGGGCCCGTAGAGGTTCTCGATGCGGCTGCCGGGTGCGGCTGCCCGCCATGCCTCGGCCTGCTGCAGGGTCAGCGGCTCTCCGCAGAACAGGCTCCAGCGCAGGGCCGGCATGCTGCCCGGGGCCAGGCTGCGCAGCCGCCGCGCGACGGAGATGACGGAGGGCACGGAGAACCAGTGGGTCAGTTCCCTGGCGGCGACGAACCGTGCCGGGGCCATCAGGTCGTCGCGGCCGGGCACGACGAGGGTGGCGCCGCTCCCCCAGCTCGCGAACATGTCGAAGACCGACAGGTCGAACGTCAGGTCGAAGGTCTGGGAGACGCGGCTGCCGGGTCCCAGCTCGTAGCGCGGCACGATGTGGTCAAGGTAGGCGGAGACGTTGCGGTGCCGGATCGGCACGCCCTTGGGGGTGCCCGTCGAGCCGGATGTGAAGAGGATGTACGCGATGGCGTCCGCATCGGCCGTGTACGCGGGGAGCGGGGCGACGGGGGCGGTCGCCTCCCGGGTGAGGGGCAGCGCGGGGACCGGCAGGGCGGTGGCCGCGTCGGTGTCTCCCTCGACCAGGACGATGTCCAGCTCGCCCGCGAAGGCGACGGCCGTGGTGCGGGCGGCCGGGAAGGACGGGTTGAGGGGCACCACGGTGCTGCCGAGCCGCTGCACCGCGAGGTATCCGGCGTAGGCAAGGACGCTGCGCTCGGCGAGGAGGCCCACTCGGCGGGGCACCGCGCCGTGGGCGGCGACGAGTTCGCCGGCCACCCGGTCGGCGAGGTCGCTGAGCTGCCGGTACGTCAGCCGGTCCGGTCCGGCTTCCAGGGCGGGCTCGCTGCCGTGGCGGTCGGCGGTGGCGGCGAACCACTCGTACAGGGTCCGTCTCATGTTCATCCCTTCCGGGGGAGGTCCGTGGTGAGGGCCTGGTGGGAGGTGAGGAGCGCTTCGATGGAGCGGTCGACCACGCCGGGCCGCGGCCGGCCGCGGGCGGCGGACTGGGCCGCGAACCGCAAGGTCTTGGGCAGTTCGCCCCAGGCCGCCGAGGCGGCGGCGGCGCGTTCCGGGTCGAGTCCCGCGTCGGTGACCGCGAAGGCGAGCTGGTAGGTGTGGTGGCGGGCGGCTGCCCAGAGGTCGTCGACGTACCGGGCGAGGGCGGTGGGGTCGGTGCGGAAGACGCCGGCGATACGGGTCAGCGACGCCTCCAGGTCCAGCTCCCAGGTTCCCGGGCCGGGGGCGGCGCCGGGTGTCTGTGTCGCGGGCTGCCGGTCCAGCCACCGGTAGTGCCCGGCGGGCGGGAGGGTGATCTCCTGGCCGAGGGCGAGCCGGTCCCGGCGGGTGACCTCCGGCGCGGGACCGGGCAGCGGTGCGAGTGCCGTGGCGAGCTCCGCGTCGCTGATCCAGCCGAGGTAGGGCTCCTGGTCGCCGAACGGGGTGAGGGCCGCGAAGTGGTCGGCGATCAGCCAGCGGTCGTCGCGGTGGTCGCGGATCAGCAGCCAGTGCGGGGCGTCCGCCTGTCCGTGGGCCGCGGACCAGGGCAGGTGGCGGGTGTTGCCGACGGCCAGGACCCGGCGCTCGCGGTGCAGCGCGTCGAGCAGGGCGCCGCGGGCGGCCGGCCAGTCGGCGGCGCCGCGGTAGGCCAGCTCGCGGCCGTCGGCGGTGGTGTCCACCCGGGGGTGGTGGGAGAAGGCCAGTTCGCCCGGGGGCAGGTCGGTGCGTACGGCGAGGCGGATGCCTTCGGCCAGGCGGCGCCGGGCGCCGGGGACGTCCGGCGTCAGGTACGCGATCAGGTTCGTCGTGTAGCAGCTGAGGTCCGGCATCGTGGCCGGAGCGCCGGTCAGGAACACAGGGTCTCCACATCGCCGCGGGAAGCAGAACTGCGAAGGGCAGAGCTGCGCGAGACAGGACCGCGCAGGGCGGAGCTGCGGGTGACGGGGCTGCGCACGGCGGAGCTGCGGGTGACAGGACCGCGCAGGGCGGAGAAGGCGCAGCTCAGCGGGGTGCGGGAGCGTTCGCGCAGACTGATCCACTCGTAGCTCTCCCACTGTCCGCGCGGCCGGCCGGGAGGGACGTCGATCTCCCACGGCCGGCCGGACAGACCGGTTCCGGCCGCTTTGACGCAGGCTTCCTGGACGGTCCACACCCAGGCGAGTTCGGCCGCCCGCTGCCGCTCGGGAAGCGCGCTGACGGCCGGGGTGTGCTCGCCGAGGCAGCGGCGCAGCAGGGTGTCGGGGACGCTGTCCGCGGGCTGCTGGACGTCGACGCCGACCCGGCGGTGGGGAGCGACCGCGACGGCGATGGCGTCGCCGTCGTGCGAGATGCTGATGCCGGTGTCCGGGTGCCCGGTGAGGGCGGGCCGTCCGTGGTCGTCGGCGTGCACGGGCGCGTCGGCCTGTGCGGGCAGGGTGGCGCGCAGGAGGTGGCGCAGCAGGGCCCGGCTGGCCAGGAACTCCGTTGCGCGCCAGGCCGGCAGGGTCGCGGCGGCGGCCCGGTCGTGGGGGTGGGGGCCGGCCTGGATCCACTCGTCCCGTGTGCCGTGCGCCACCCAGACGCCGGGTGTCACCTGTGCTGTCAGGGTCGTCATGGGGAGAGGTCCGCGAGGAGGGCGTCGGCGTTGTCGGCCACGGCGGCGAGGACGAGTTCGGTGACGCCGCCGCCGATGCCGAGGACGGCGGCTTCGCTGCGGATGTGCTGGGCGCCGCCGCGGGCGAGGCCGTCGGCTCCCTGCAGTTGTGCGCAAGCGGCGAGCACGGGGTCCGCGACGAGCCCTGCCGCGGACTTGAGCAGGGCGGCCGCGGCGAGGTCGTGGCGGTCCACGACCTGTTCGCCGAGGGTCTCGCACAGGGCGTGCAGCTGGCGCACCTGTACCAGGCAGGCGGCGTAGCGCTGGCGTACGGCGTCGTTGTGCCACAGGGGCTGTCCGTCGATGGCGCGCCGGGTCAGCCGTTCCTTGGTGTCGGCGAGGACCCGGCGGGTCAGGGCGACCGCCCACAGGGCGCCGGCGAGCCGTTCGGTGCCCATGTGCCGGGCGAAGGCCGCCATGCCGCGCCCGGGGCGGCCGACGAGGTGGTCCGCCGGCAGCCGGACGGCGTCGAAGGTGACGTGTCCGGTTGCCGAGCCGGTGAGCAGGCCGGTGTCGGCCGGGTGGATGTGCACGCCGGGTGCCGTTGCGGGGACGAGGACCCAGGTGAAGCTGGTGAAGTGGCGTCCGGGCCGGTGCCGGGCGAGGACGAGGAGCCGGTCGGCTGTGCATGCGGTGGTGATCCAGCGCTTGCCGCCGGTCAGCAGCAGTTCGTCCGGGCCGATCGTCACTTCAGTGCCGAGGCCGGTCAGGTCCGAGCCGGGCGCGGCGGCGTCGGTGGCGGCGAGGGCGAGGGTCGCGGCACCGGAGAGCGTCTCGTCGAGCGCTGCGCGTACGGGTCCTGCCTCGGGGGCGCAGGCGGCGAGCAGGGGCAGGGCGCTGGCGGCCTGGACGAGCACGCTGAGGGTGATGCCGTTGTCGCCGCGGGCGTCGACGGCGGCGAGGAGTGCGGCGAGCCGTCCGGGGCCGGGGGCGGCGGGCTGCCCGGTGCCCCGGTCGTAGAGGTCGTGCAGGACGCCCGCCGCCCCGAGTGCCGCCCACACCCGGGAGGCCGTGGCGTCCGCGGGCACGGCGGCGAGCGCGGCGGCCGCCTGCGGGCGCCGGCCGGCCGCGGTGCCGGGTTCCGCGGGGAGCAGGTCAGGCAAGGCGCACCTCCGGGTCGAGGAGGGCGAGCTTGCCGTCGGCGAGGTGGAGGCGGTCGTTGCTGTAGTTCAGGGCGGCCGACCGCAGGTCTCGCAGGCTGTGTTCGAGGCGGGTCGGCGAGTCCTTCAGGTAGCCGTGGCGCATTCCGACGGCGTCGATGAGGCCGTCGACGGCCTGGTGGCACTCCTCGGCCGCGGTGATCTTCAGGCTGTTGAGCAGGAGCTGGACGCGCGGCACGCTCAGGTCGTCGGTGGTGGCGACGACCTGCAGGGTGCGGGCGAGCAGCGCGTGCACGGTCTCGATGCGCTGGCGGGCCCGGGAGAGCCGGGTGAGCAGCAGTTCGGAGCCGAGGTCGACGCGGCCGCGGCTCTGCGGTGCGCGCAGCAGCTTGACGACGCGGGAGAGGGCTCCGGCGGCGGTGCCGAGCCAGCAGGCCGACCAGCCGAGGTGGGCCATGGGGGCGAAGACCGTGGTGGCGATGGTCCGGAAGCCGCCGTGCTCCCCCACCACGTGGTGGGCGGGGACGGTGCCGGTCAGGCGCAGGGCGACGCTGTGGCTGGCCCGCATGCCCAGGGGCTGCCAGTCGCCGGAGCGTTCGACGGTGAGCTGGTCGCGGTGGGCGTAGACCAGCGAGACCTGGTTCGGGGAGGCCGGGGGCGGGCTCTGCATGGTGACGAGGAAGCCGTCCGCGTACTCGCCGCCGGTGACGATCGGGGCGAAGCGGTCGATGAGCAGCTCGTCGTCGCGGGCCGTGAGGGCCGACTCGGCGGTGAGGAGGTGGCCGCCCTTGCCGGCCTCGGTGGTGACCGAGGCCAGGTAGACGCGGCCCGCGGCGATCTCGGGCAGCAGTTCGTCGCGGAGTTGCTGGTTGCCGTAGCGCACCAGGGCCGCGACCTGCTGGCAGTGCATCGCGAAGATCATGGCGACGGACATGTCGGTGCGGCCGAGGGCGATGCTCGCGCTCACCACGTCCTCGGTGGTGCCGCCGAGCCCGCCGTGGGAGGCGGGGACGAGCAGGCCGAGCAGGCCGGTGCGGCGCATCTCGTCAAGCGCCTCGACGGGGAAGGAGGCGTCGCGGTCGGTACGGGCCAGGTGTTCGGCGGCCACCGCGGCGACCTGATCGGTGCGCTGGGTGAGGGACGCGGCGGTCAGTTCGGCCGTGGGGCCGGCCGGCCGGCTCGTGGCGTGTGCGGAGGCGCTCATGCGGCGCTCACCCGGGTGCCGTCCACGCCCTGGGCGTCCATGGTCGCGCTGATCACGGTCCACAGGCTGCCGGCGGTGGCGAACGTGGCGTCGTTCATGTCGTCGTCGGCCAGGGTCACGCCGAAGGTGTCCTCGATGGCGAAGAGCAGCTCGATGGCCTGCATGGAGTCCAGGCCGAGCTCGCGCAGCGAGGCGTCGGGGGTGATCTCCTGCTCGCCGAGGAACTTCAGGAAGGGCGTGAGCAGCTCGGTGAAACGGGCGTCCATCACTTCACTCCAGAGGTGGGACCGGCCGGGGCCGGGACGGCGGTACGGGTCAGGTTGATGCGGGTGACGTCGGGGGCCGCGCCGGGCCGGTCGCTGTCGATGACGGCCTCCGCGGGCAGCGGGTGGCCGAGGAAGGCGACGAGGCTGGCGCTGAGCCCGTAGGCGCCGACGTTGGGGACGGCGAGCAGGTCGCCGGGCCTGAGCGCGGGCAGTTTCGCGGAGCGCGCCCAGGTGTCGAGCGGGGTGCACAGGGGGCCGGCGACCAGGGCGTCGAGGACGGGTTCCCGCTCGCCGTCGTCCTCGGCGCCGCCGGGCACCAGGCGGGGGTTCAGGGCGGGCAGCCGCCGCAGTCCGGACATGCCGCCCAGGTGGTTGATGCCGGATTCGAGGACGACCACGTCCTTGCCGTGCGAGCGCTTGACGTCGAGGACGGCGGCCAGGAGCACTCCGGCCGTGCCCACGAGGTAGCGGCCCGACTCGAAGACGACGCGGGTGCCGTCCTCGTGCCGCCCGGGGAGCTCCTCGTCGAGCAGCGCGGTGAGCCCGGGCCGCAGGGCCGTGAGGTCGATCCGTTCGCCCTCCGCCGCGAACGGAGCGCCGAAGCCGCCGCCGAGGTCGAGGACCCGGATGCGTACGCCGTGCTCGGCCAGGACCTTGGTCAGGGTCTTGGCGGTGGTGAGCGAGCGGGCGAACTGGCCGAGCAGCGCGCCGACGTCGCCGAGGTTGGTGCCCATGTACAGGTGCAGGCCGGTGACTTCGGCGTGCGGGCGGCTTGCGAAGCGTTCCGGCTCGTCCAGCACCCACCGGGTGTCGGCGCCGAACTGGGAGGCCACGCCGGTCATGGCCAGGCCCTGGCCCGGCACCGGCTGGTCGTCGTTGACCCGTAGCAGGCACTGCGCGGCGGCTCCGGCACCTCCTGCGAGGCGGTCGAGCTGGTCGATCGCGTACGGGGAGTCGACGGAGAACTGCCGTACGCCCAGGCGCAGCGCGTAGCTGAGCTCCTCGTCCCGTTTGCCGGGGCCGGTGTAGAGGACGTCCGCGGCTGCCCAGCCCGCGCCGAGCGCCGCGTCCAGCTCGCCGGTGGAGCACACCTCGGGGTGGGCTCCGCGCTCGCGCAGCACGGTCAGCAGGGACGGGTGGGCGTTGGCCTTCAGGGAGTAGTACAGGCCCGCGCCGGCGGGCAGTGCGGCGCGCAGCGCGTCGTGGTTGCGGCGGACTTCGGCCACGTCGTAGACGTAGGCGGGGGTGGGGATGCGGGCCAGCACCCCGGGCGGCACGGGCGGTGCCGCGGGCAGGGTGCTACTGGGCTCGGGCACCGGTGACCTCCTGGGTCAGGGCGGCCAGGGCCTTGCGGTCGACCTTGCCGTTGCCGGTCAGCGGCAGGGCGTCGACGATCAGGCAGTGGCGCGGGATCTTGAACTCTTCGATCTGTTCGCGCATGCCCTGCAGCACCTCGGCGGGCGTCGGCTCGCCCACGGCGAACAGCAGGGCGGGGGTGGCGCCCTGCGGCGGCAGGACGGCGGCGGCGCTGACGCCGGGGACGCGGCGTGCGGCCGCCTCGACCTCGGTGGCGCTGACGCGGAAACCGTTCTCCTTGTAGATGTCGTCGCGCCGGCCGTCGAAGTACAGGAATCCTTCTTCGTCCACCCACCCGTAGTCGCCGGTGTGCAGCTGCGGCAGGAGGCCCTCGACGCGGTGGAAGCGCTGCGCGGTGAGTTCGGGCCGGCGCCAGTAGCCCGCCATGACGTTGGGGCCGCGCACCACGATCTCGCCGACCTCGCCCGGGGGCTTGCGCAGGCCGTCCTCGCCGATGACGAAGACCTCGGTGCCGGGCAGGGCGCGGCCGCTGGATCCGGGCCGTTCCAGGTCGCCGTCGGGCGGCATGATCGTGGCGCGCTTGCACTCGGTCAGGCCGAACATCAGCTGCACCCGCAGGTCCGGCAGCGCCGACCGCAGCGCCTGCAGCGTCTGGGCGGGCATGGCCGCGCCGGTGTTGGTGAGCAGCCGCAGCGGCGGCGTGTCCTGGCGTGCCCTGCGCAGCAGCCGGGCCAGGGCGTCGGCGACGGAGGGGACGGCCGCGAGGACGGTGGCGCCCGCGCGGACGAGGTTGGCGAGGAGGGCGGGGCCGACCTCGGCGGGACGGCCGAGCACGACGCGCGCACCGGCCCGCGCGGCCAGGAACAGCTGGTAGAGGCCGTAGTCGAAGGAGAGCGGCAGCGGGCTGTAGACGACATCGCCAAGGCGGTAGTCCAGGACGGACTGGATGGCGTCCACGGAGAACGTCAGCTGCTGGTGGGTGGAGACGACGGCCTTGGGCAGGGAGGTGGTGCCGGAGGTGTAGATCAGGCAGACGGGGTCGACCGTGAGAGGGCCTGTCTGTGCCGCCTCGGGTGCCGGTGCGTCGGCGAAGGCCACTGCGGCGGCCTCGTCGGTGGTGGCGGTGTGCAGCCCGCGGCGCTGCGCGGCGGCCCGCGAGGCGGCGTCGTCGGTGAGGAGCAGGGCCGGCTCGCAGTCGTGGAGGACGTGGTCGAGCTGGATGCCGTGGACCTGCTCGTGCAGCAGCGAGAAGGCCACACCGGCGCGCGAGGCGGCGTAGACGAGCGCGGGGAGCACGGTGGAGCCGGGTGCGCAGACCACGAGCCGGTCGCCGCGCCGCAGCCCGGTCGCGTGCATCCAGGCGGCCAGGCGCCGTGATGCGGCGTCGAGGTCGCCGTAGCTGAGCGTGTGATCGCCGCTGGTGACGGCGGGCCGGCCGGGCCACTGGACAGCGGCCTGGTCGAGCAGGTCGTGCAGCAGGTGGAGGGGAGCGGGCATCAGTTCACTCCAGAGCGGGCGGGTCGGGCCGGCTGCGGCGCCGTTCCGGTGGGCAGGGCGCGCAGCACGATGCGGCAGATGCCGTCGATGTGGTGGAGGTGCTCGGGGACGAGGTCGTCCGCGGCGAACTCCAGGGACAGCTCGCGTTCGAGGCGCTCGACGATCTCCACCACCCGGAAGGAGGTGAAGCCGGGAACGGCCGCCAGCGGCTGCCCGTCGAGCAGGGCTGCCGGCTCGGCCCGCAGCACCGCGGCGGCCACGCCCGCGACGCGCTCCCGGAGCTCGGCGGGCACCGCGGGACGGTCGTGCGGGCCCTGCTCGGGTGCGCGCGCCGGGGTGGCGCCGAAGACCTCCCGGTCGCGGCGGAGCTGCTCGGCGAGGCGGGTGTACGGCTCCCGGGGCTCGGGGCGGCCGCGCTCGACGCGGCGGTAGGCGAGGTAGACGCTCTCGGCGAGGGACTCCCACGCCTTGACGTGCGCGGCGGCCGCCTCTGCGTCGGCGAGCAGGCCCCGGGCGGTGAGGAAGCGGGCGTGCAGCTTGCGGGAGCGGGCCAGGAGCCAGGTCTCCAGGGTGAGCCGGTCGAAGGCTGCCGTCCGGTCGTGGTGCCCGGCGTAGGCCGCGACGTAGCGGTCTATGGTCTCCTCGTCCGCCAGGTCGAGTCCGGGGCCGGGCGGGGCGGGCGGCTCGGCGGCCGGGCCGAGCGTGGCGACCAGGGCCGCTCCCGGCACGGCGGCGGCCAGCTGGGCGGGGCTCAGCGGGTGGCTGACCGGGCGGGCGCTGCCCCACGGCGTCTCGTTGTGGTAGCCGTCCACCGCGACGGCGCTGCCGTCGGCGGCGGTCTCCAGCAGGAAGCTGTGCTCCATGTGGCGCTGCCCGAAGTACGGCACCCACGGCAGGTGGTAGGCGTCGGCGATCACGTAGCGGCCGGGCGCCGGCCGGACGGTCTCGCCCGCCTGCGCCGTCCGGAGGTCCAGGACGGTAAGTCCGAGGCCGGGCGCCGCGTCGGCGATCTGTTCCTCGGCGGAGCGCTCGACCGTGGGCAGCCCGCCCGGCCCGGGGGCCGGGCGGAAGCGCAGCACGGCACCCGCGTTCAGGTGAGTGCCGGCGCCGTGCCGGCGGTCGGATAGCAAGGCCAGGTTGACCTGGACGCAGTCGAACAGCGTCCAGTCCACGGAGGCGGGCAGGGCGTCGGCGCTCACGGCCGGATCCCGGTCAGCGCTCATGGCCGGATCCCGCTTCCGCGAGCGCGTCCACCCGCTGCAGGTCGCCCATGGCCAGCCGCAGTGCCTGCGCGTCGGGCGCCTCGTTGGTCAGCTCGCCGTCCAGCAGCTGCTGGTAGGCGCCCAGGTCGAGGTAGCCGTGGCCGCTGACGCACACCACGACGCCCTTCTCGGCGCGCAGCAGGCCGTCGTTGCTCTCGGCCCCGGAGCCGGCCAGGCGCGCGGCGGCGGCCAGGGCGTGGCCGGACTCGGGGGCGGGCAGCACCATCTCGCCGCGGGTGAACAGCCGGCCCGCGTCCAGCGCCTCGACCTGGCCGACGGCGGTGGCCGCGATCTGGTCGCGGTGGCGCATCGCGGACAGCACCTTGGCGGCGCCGTGGAAGCGCAGCCCGGCCGAGTGCGAGTCGGGGATCGGGTAGGAGCTGCCGATGGTGTACATGGCCTCCATCGGCCCGGTCCCGGTGGCGTCGGTGTGGTCGTAGGCGTACGTTCCGCGCGTGAGCTTGGGGGTCGTGCTGGACTCGGCGGCCACCAGGAGCGGCGGCCGGGTGCCGGCGGCGGCCGCGGCCGAGAAGAACGGCAGGGCGATGCCGCCGAAGTTGGACCCGGCGCCCACGCAGCCCACGACCGCGTCGATCTCGGCGCCGAGGCCGGCGAGCTGGTCGGCGGCCTCCAGGCCGATCACGGACTGGTGCAGGATGCTGTACGTCTCGCCGCTGCCGATGCAGAACGCCGCGCCTTCGGTGCGGGCGGCGTACTCCACGGCCTCGCCGATGGCCAGGGAGAGGCTGTTGACGCCGGCTTCGCTGCGCCGGGCGACGTCGGTGAGGGTGCTGGGGCTGGCGTGCACGGTGGCCCCGAGGGTCCGCATCAGCGTGCCCCGGTAGGGCTTGCGGCGCAGGCTGTTGCCGACCATGAAGACGGTGCACTTCATGCCGAACATCGCACAGGCGGCGGCCAGCGCGGTGCCCCACTGCCCGGCGCCGGTGCCGCTGACCAGTTCGCGGACGCCGGCCCGCGCGTAGTAGTAGGCCTGGGCGAGGGCGGTGTTGAGCTTGTGACTGCCGGAGATGTTGCCGCCTTCGTACTTCACGTACACGGGCACCCGCGCCCCGATCGCACGCTCGAAGCCCTTGGCCCGCCACAGCGGCGTGGGCCGGAACGCCCGGTAGGCGTCGGCGACCTCGGCGGGGATGTCCCAGTACTCCTTCTGCTGCACGCTCTGCCGCACGAGTTGCATCGGCAGGTTGACCTGGACGCTTCCGCCGCCGGCGGTCTGCGGGGTCAGGTCGGGAGGCAGCTGCTCGTCCAGGTGCGGCAGGACGCTGCGCCAGCGGGTGGGCAGTTGGATGCCGCTCACTTCGCCGCCTCCGCCCCGAGCAGGACGATCTCGATCAGGTCGTGGACGGTCTCGAAGCTGCGCCCGACGAAGAGGTCGTCGGGGAGGACGATGTCGAGCTCGTCCTCCAGGCGCACCAGCATGCCCACGAATCCCAGCGAGTTGACGCGCAGGATCTCCCCGTTGAGCGGCTCGCGGTCGTCGATGTCGGCCGGCTGCAGGGACAGCCGGGACTCGGCGATGACCACGCGCTTGACGGACTCGGCGACCGCGTCGCGGTCCAGTCCGGTGATCATGTTTCCTCCGTGGAAGGTCAGTGGAAGGACGAGGGGTCAGCGGCGGTGGGCGGTCACGGAGCTGCGCAGCGTGCCGTGCGCCTCGACGACCCAGCTGTGGGTGACGAGGGAGCCGAGCGTGACGGGGCCGCGCACGTGCATGCGGCCGGTGCTGATGGAGATCTCGGAGCCGAGCCCGAGCGTGGGGCCGTCGTGCAGGCGCAGGGAGCCGTTGACGACGATGGCGGCGGCGTCGACCCGGCGGGTGAACTCCTCGGCCACCTCGCGGTCCGCGGCGAGCACGCCCTCGGTGTGCCCGGAGCCGTGCCGGCGGATGTGCGCCAGGGCCTCGTCCAGGCCGTCGACCGCGTACACGCCGACGGTGGCGTCGAGGAACTCCCGGCCCAGGTCGTGTTCCTGGAGCTCGTCGATCCGCCAGGGCCGCTCGCCGCTGCCGTCGCCCGCTTCGCCGGCGGGCCGGGCAACGCGCGGGTCCAGGCGTACGGTGACCTGCCGGTTGCCGCGCTCGGCGGCGCGCAGCACCGCGGCCACGAGCCCGTCGGCGGCCTCGGTGTCCACGAGCATCATCTCGGCGGTGTTGCAGGCGGTCGGCTCCGGCAGCTTGCTGTCGAGGGCGACCTCGGCGGCGAGATCGAGGTCGGCGCTCTTGTGCACGTAGACGTGGTTGACGCCGCCGCCGCTGGCGATGACCGGGATGGTGGAGGCGCCGCGGCAGTAGTCGATGAGCGACGGGCTGCCGCGCGGGATGAGGACGTCGACGGCGTCGGGCCGCTTGAGCAGGGCGCGCAGCTGGGCGCGGTCGGGGTCGTCCAGGACGGTGACGAGGTGGGCGGGGAGCCCGGCGGCCTCCAGGGCCTCGCGGGCGACGGCGGACAGGGCCTCGTTGGTGCGGGCGATCTCCTTGCCGCCGCGCAGCAGGACGGCGTTGCCGACCGCGACGGGCAGCAGGGCGCCTTCCACGGTGACGGTGGGGCGCGCCTCGTAGACCATGAACACCACGCCGAGCGGCTTGGGCGAGCGCCGGCGCACTCCCCAGTCGCCGACCGGGACTCCCGCGTCGCGGGCGGTGACCTGGCCGAGTTCGCTCAGCACGGCCTCGGTGAGGCGCTCCAGCTGCCCGAGGTGAGCGTCGGTCAGCCGCAGCCGGTCGAGCAGGACGGGTGACAGGCCGCGCTCTCCGGCGCGGGCGAGGTCCTCGGCGTTGGCGTCGAGGACGGCCGGCCAGTGGGCGGCCAGGCGCTTGGCGAGCTCGCGGCAGTAGCGTTCGTACGCCGGGTCACCGGTGGGCGGGGCGGCCGCGAGGGCGGCGCGGGCGGATGTGAGGATGGCCTCGGTCATGATCTCCTACCACATGAACTGGCCGCCGTCGACGATCAGCTTCTGGCCGGTGACGTAGCCGCTGAGGGGGCCCACGAGGTATTCGAGGGCGTCGGCGATGTCTTCGGTGGAGCCGATGCGTCGCTGCGGGATCTCGGACAGCACGGCGGCGCGGTGCTGGGGTTCGTTCAGCCGGAACCGGGTGATGAGCTCCTCGGTCTCGGTCATGCCGGGGATCAGGCAGTTGACCCGGACGGCGGGGGCGAGCTCCAGTGCCAGGCACTTGGTGAGCTGCAGCAGCCCCGCCTTGGCCGCGGCGTAGTTGACGCCGTTGAGCCGCGGCCGGATGCCCGTGGTGGCGCCGATGTTGACGACCGTGCCGTCTCCGGCGGCGAGCATGGCCGGGGCGAGCGCCTGGGTGAGGTGGAAGGGCCCGGACAGATTGGTGTCCAGGACGCGCTGCCAGTCGGATTCGGTGAGGTCGAGGAAGGGGCGGTCGATGTTGATGCCGGCGTTGTTCACCAGCACCCGCGGGGTGCCGTGCTCGGCGAGGAGGAGCCGGGCGGCCTCGCGCACGGAGCGGCGGTCGGCGACGTCGGCCTGTACGACGATCAGGCCGTGCTCGTCGGCGGCTGCCTGTGCCGCGTCCTTGCCCGACCGGTAGAGGGCGACGGTGCGGTAGCCCAGGCGGACCAGGCGCCGGGACAGGGCGAGTCCGATGCCGCGGGTGCCGCCGGTGACGACGGCGAGGGGGGCGGGGTCGGTCATCGTGCGTTCTCCAGTGGTGCGGTGGTCGGGCGGGCGAGCCGGCTGGTGACGCCGGGGGGCGGGGCGGGTCCGCCGTCCGCCGGGTGGATCGGCGGGCTGCTCGGCGGGCCCGGTCGCCGGGCGAGGTCCAGGAGCGGGCGCGCACCGGCGGCGGGGGTCCGCATCAGCCTTCGCCGCGCGCCTTGCTGATCCACGCGGCCTGGGCGCGGATGGTCGGGTCGCGGAAGAAGTCGAGGACGGGGATCTGCACGCCGTGCTCTTCCTCGATCGCGGCACGGGCGGTCATGACGTTGAGCGAGTGCGCTCCATAGGCGAGGAGCGAGCGGTCGAGGGGGACGTCGGCGCGTCCGAGGAGCCCTGCCCACAACTCCTGGAGCCAGGCCTGCAGCGGGTCGTCGGTGGTCGTGACGGCCCCGGTGCCGGTGCGGGCCGCCTCCTCGCGGATAGCCTGCTCGGCGTCCTTGAGGAGGGTCGTGCGGTCCACCTTGCCGTTGCGGGTGGTGGGCACGGACTCCACCGCGAAGACCCGCGAGGGCACCATGTATCCCGGGACCGCTCCGCTCACGTGGCGGCGTACGTCGTCGGGCTGTGGTCCGCCGCCGGCTTCCGGGACGAAGAACAGGACCAGCTGCCGGTCGGCTCCGTCCCCGAGGACGGCGGCCACGGCGAGGCGTACGCCGGGGTGGGCGGCGGCCGCGGTCTCCAGCTCGCCGAGCTCGACCCGGTAGCCGCGGATCTTGACCTGGTCGTCGTCGCGGCCCAGGAAGACGAGGGTGCCGTGTTCGTCGCGCAGCACCTGGTCGCCGGTGCGGTACATGCGGGCGTCGTCCCGCTCGGCGCGCGGGTCGGGCAGGAAGCGCTCGCCGGTGCGCCCGGGGTCGTTGACGTAGCCCTGCGCGGGGCAGGCGCCGCCGAGGTAGAGCTCGCCGGGGACGCCGCGGGGGGCGAGATGGCCGGTGACGTCCACGACGTGGGCGCTCACGTGGGTGATGGGCCGGCCGATCGGAACGTGGGAGGGCCACGGCTGGATGTCGGCGGTGAGCCGGTGCGTGGTGACGGCGTGGGTCTCGGTGGGGCCGTAGAGGTTGACGAGGCGGATGTGCGGGCGGTCGGCGAAGAAGCGCCGGATGCCGTCGTCGAGGAGGAGCTGCTCTCCGGAGACGCACAGGTAGCGCAGGTGGGGCAGGTCGTCTCCGGAGTCCTGGGCGGCCCGGGTGAAGGGGCGCAGTGCGGCGACCGGGAGGTAGACGTGGGAGACCCGGTGGGCCCGTACGCGGGCGAGGACAGCGGGCAGGTCCCTGCGGTCGGCGGGCTCGCGGGAGACGAGGGTCCCGCCGGCGACGAGGGTGGGCAGGATCTCCTGGAAGGAGACGTCGAAGCCGAGGGGTGCGTACTGCAGGAAGCGGGTGTCCTCGCCCATCTCCAGGGCGCCGAGCTGCCAGGCGGTGAGGTTCACCAGCGGGCCGTTGTGCATCAGGACGCCCTTGGGGCGGCCGGTGGAACCGGAGGTGAACATGATGTACACCCCGTCTTCGGCGGTTCCTTCGCCGTCCGGTGAGGAGTCGGGGGCGGTCTGTCCGTCCGCTGCGGTCAGCTCGGGCAGGGCCACTACCTCCGCGCCGTCGACCCGGCCGCGCCCGATGACCAGCCGGCAGCCGGCCTTGCCGGTCATGTACGCGAGCCGGTCGGCGGGCAGGGTCAGGTCCAGGGGCAGGAAGACCGCGCGCCGGGCGAGCGTCGCGAGGACGGCCACGACCGTGTCCACCAGCGTCGGCGTAGTGAGGCCGACGACCGTGCCGGGGCCGGCGCCGCGCCGGGCCAGCCCCGCCGCGGCGGAGCGGACGAGCGCGGCCAGCTCGCCGTAGGTCACGGAGCGGCCGTCTTCCTCGACGGCGATCGCGTCGGGGCGCCGGCTCATGCCGTCCTGCACCCAGCGGTGCAGATCGGGGTGGGGCGGCCGGCGCCAGAAGCCGTCGTGCGCGTGGGAGTCGGCGGGGGAGGCGTCGTCGAAGAGGTCCGCCAGTACGGATCCGGGGCGTTCGACGGCCCGGGCCAGCAGGGTGGTGAGCGAGTCGGCCAGGGCGGCGGCAAGGGGTCCGGGCAGGAGTTCACGGTCGTGCTCCAGCTCCAGGAGCCAGCCGTCGGGCCCGGGGGTGACGCCCAGCCAGAGGTCGAACTTCGCGGTGCCGTTGCCGTGTTCGCGTACGCGGCGGACGGGTGAGCCGGGCTCCGCGCCGGTTGCGTCCTGCATGGCGAGCATGCAGGAGAAGACGGGGTTGCGGTTGGTGGTGCGGTCCGGGTCGGCGTGGCGGACGATGCGGTCGAAGGAGACGCCCGCGTTGCCCTTGACCCGGTCGGCCTCGCTCTGGACGGTTTCCTGGACGAAAGCGTCGAAGCGCTGGTCCCAGGCGACGTCGACGATGAGCGGGAGGGTGTTGACGAAGAAGCCGCACAGGTCGAAGGAGCCCAGGGTGCGGCGCGCCATCACGGGGGTGCCGAAGACGACCGAGGCGTTGGCCGAGTGCCGGGCGAGGAGTGCCGCGTAGGCCGCCGAGAAGAACACGAACGGGCTGACGCCGAGGGACGCGCAGAGGTCGTCGAGGGCCTTGGACGTCTCGGGGGTGAGCCGGATCTCGCGGCGTGCGCCGGTGAAGCCGGTGCCGGTGGGCCGGTTGGGGCGGGGGTTGAGGACGGTGGCGGGCACGGCGCGCAGCCGTTCGGCGAGGCCGGCAGCGGCCTGCTCCACGTCGTCGCCGTCGGCGGCCGCGAGCTGTGCGGTCAGCTCCCGCTGCAGGGCGCGTTCGCGGGCGGCGCGCACGCTGCCGGTGTCGAGGTCGCCGCGCAGGGCGGCGTCGAGGTCGCGTACGAGCTGGCGCAGCGAGAAGCCGTCGAAGACGAGGTGGTGCACGACCAGCAGCAGCGTCGCGCGGGAGCGGTCGTCGGTGTGCAGCAGGACGGCGCTCAGCAGCGGGGGCTGTGTAAGGTCGAAGACGGTGGCGCCGAGTTCGGCCAGCAGTTCCGTGCGGCGCGCGGCGAAGTGCGCGGTGCCGGTGGTCTCGGTGCGCAGGGGGGCGTGGTCGGGGACGGGGCCCAGGGTTGCGTGCGGGGTGGGGCGTTCGTGTATGCCGAGGCGCAGGGCGGGCTGGACGGCCAGGACTGCGGTGAGCGCCGTGCCGAGCTGGTCGGGGGTGAGGGCCGGGTCCAGGTCCAGTTCGGCCACGACGTTGTAGAGGTGCGGTACGGGCACCGTGCGGTGGACGACGAGGAGCCCCTGCTGGGCGGCGGTCAGCGGCAGTGTGGCGAGCTGCGGGGTGACGGTCATCGGATGCTCTCCGCGGAGGACGGGGCGATCCCTGCCGAGGAGATTCCTGCCGAGGAGAGGAGGCCGTGCAGCCAGTGCAGGAGGTCGCCGACGGTGCGGACCGCGGCCAGTCCGGTGGGGTCGATCTCCTGGTCCGGGTCCGGTATGAGTTCACTGGCGATCCGCAGGACGGACAGTGAATCCAGTCCGGCCTCGGCCAGCAGGGAATGGTTTTCGAAAGGCACGCGCACGTGCCTTCTGATTACCGAGACGATTTCCCCGTCGGTCACGCCGTCCGTACGGTTCATTACGCAGACTCCTCAGGCAACGGTCGCTCTTGATGACGCCCGACTGATCATTCAGGAATTTCCGAAGACCGGTCAACCGGCGATCTTCACGCCCATTGACAGAGTTGATGGGGGGCCGCGTACGGGAGTTGCCATAGGATTTTTCAATGAAAAAGAGGAGGCCGGTCGTCCGGCCTCCTCTTTTCGGATGCGAGGTGCTATGCGCCGGTGCGGCGCCGTGCCGTCCCGGTGCGCGGCACGCTGCCGCGCGTCATGCGCGCTCTTCGGCGAACGCCTGCGCCAGCGCGGAGCGCGTCAGGACGCGCAGGAAGGGGAGGATGGTGACGGCGACCGAGGCGGCGAAGACGGTGAAGGCGAGCCGCAGGCCGAGCCATTCGGCCAGCAGCCCCATCAGGCCGGCGCCGATGGGCATGGCGCCCCAGCTGAAGAGGCGGCTCACGGCGTTGTAGCGGCCGAGCATTCCGTCGGGCACGAGGTGCTGCGCGATCGTCCGGGAATTCACCGTCCACAGCGTGCCGCCCATGCCGCCGGCGAAGGCTGCGGCGGCGACCGCCCAGACGCTGGTGGTCAGCGCCGGCACGGCCATCATCGCGAACGTGCCGACGAGGTCGGCGAACATCACCCAGCGGCGGCCGAAGAGCCGGTTCACGCGCGTGACGGTGAGGGCGCCGACCAGGCCGCCGATGCCCAGGGCGCTCAGGATCGCGCCGTACTCGCGGGGGCTGACGTCCATGACGTCGGTGGCGAAGAGCGGCATGAGCGCCAGCCATGCGCCCCAGCAGGCGCACAGGACCGTGAGGATCAGGGCCATGGTGCGCAGGAGCACGTTCCGCCACAGGTAGCTCAGCCCGCCCGCGATCTGCTGGTTGACGCTTTCGGGCCCGGCGCTCCGGGGCTTCGCGGTCTCAGCCGCGTCTGTCACCGCCTCCGTCGCCGCGGCCGGCCGGGCCGCGCGGAAGCGTCCGACGAGCAGGATCAGGACGAACGCGGCGGCCAGGTACGACACCCAGGTCACGCCCAGGGCGATGCCGGTGCCGGCGGCGAGGAGGAGGCCGCCGACGAAGGGGCCGCAGAACTCGTTGCAGACCGTCTCGGCCCCGGCGATCCAGGCGTTCGCGCGTTCGCGGCCCTCCGGCGGGGTCAGCGCCGGGATGAGCGCCGAGGCCGCGGTCAGCGCGATGACTTCGGCGACGCCGAGCACCGCACCGGCGGCGCAGAGCACGGGGATGGTGATGCCGCCGTCCGCCGCGATCGGTATCAGCGCGCCGAGCGCGAGCAGCCGCAGGCCGTTGGCCCCCCACAGCAGTCGGCGGCGGTCGGCGCGGTCGACCAGGACGCCGACGTGGAGGGCCGCCAGCAGCCAGGGCAGGGACAGGGTGAGCGACACCGCCGAGACCTGGGCCGGGGAGCCCGAGGCCCGGGTGGCGAGGAGCGGCAGGGCGATCTTGGTCACGCCGTCGGCGAGGTTGGTGACGGCGGTGAAGACGAGGAGGACGACAGTGTTGCGGGTGCCCTGGCGGGCGGAGGGCTGCTCTTCGCCGGGGTGCGCGGCCTGGTTCGCGGCGTGGTCCGGAGCGGTCTGCGCTACGGCTTCGGCAGCGGACTTTGTTGTCGTCTTCGTTGTGGTTGCCGCTGCGCTTTCCCCTGTGGTTTTCGCTGCCGGTTCGGCGACCGCCGCCGGCGCTTGCGCGGCCTGGAGGGCCGGGTCACTCATCAGTCGTCCCCTAACCGTCTAACGGTTTTACTGGTGATCGGCGAGGGGTCGAGTCTGGCACAGGGCGGACCGCCTCCGCTACCCGGTCAATCCGTTAGCCGGTTAGCCGGGTGTAGTCTGGTGGCCTTCCGAGGAGGTGGCTCATGCTCGAAGCCCCGGCTTCAGCCCGGCTGATCGAAGCCTTTGCCAACACCGTCGACGTGGAGCTCGGAACCGACGAGCTGGACACGGCGAGCGGACTCTCCGCCTGGCTGGCCGGCCAGGGGCTGCTCGACCGCGCCCGCCGGGTCAGCGCCGAGGACCACGCCCTGTGCCTGCGCCTGCGCACCGGCATCCGCGAGGAGCTGGGCGTCCACGTGGGCGACACCGCCGACACGGCACTGCTGGCCGGAGCCGATGAGGCCCTGCGCGAACTACCCGTGCTCATCACCGTCCGCAGCGGCGGCCGCGAGGGCGGGGGGCTCCCCTCCGCCCTCTCCCCCGCCCCGGAGCTGCCGCCGGTCAGGAAGGCGCTGGCCCGCCTCGCCATCGCGTGGAGCGAGCTGACCGTCACCGGTGAGGCGGCCCGGCTCAAGCGCTGCGCCGAGCACGGCTGCGCGTGGGTCTTCTGGGACGTCTCGAAGAACCGCAGCCGCCGCTGGTGCTCGATGCGCATCTGCGGCAACCGGGCCAAGGCCCGCCGCTACAGCGCGAAGCAGGCCGCAACGCCGGCGGGCCGGCCGGCCTGAGATTCCTCAGGCCGGCCGGCCCGTTCGTGCTCGTGAAAGCCGCCGCCGTCAGCGCACCGTCGCCGGCAGCAGTCCGGCCACGAGATCCGCGACCCGGCGCGCCATGTCACCCCGCAGCAGCGCGTAATGGTCGGTCGGAAGACGTACGGTCTGCGGCTCGGTGGTGAACAGACGCTGCCACCGCGCCACATCCTCGTCGGTCAGATCGGCGGCCACCAGCAGCCCCGGGGCGTCGGCCACGGCCGCATCCCGGTACCGGCTCATCGCCGCCACATGCCGCGCGTGCAGCGTGTACCGGGCGTGCAGGGCCTCTGCCGGCGCCTCGCCCCCGCCGGCCCGCAGCAGCCCGGCGAGCACACCGATCCCCCGCTCGGCCCGGCGCTCCAGGCGCAGCCGGTCCGGCGGCCGCACCGCCGCGTCCGCGGCGCGCAGCACGTTGCGCGCGAAGGCGTCGAGATCGCCCCGGTCGGCATCGGTGAAGGCGCCGGGCGTGGGCGAGTCGAGCAGGAGCAGCGGCGGGCAGCGGTGGCCTCGCCGCCCGAGCCCGGCCGCCATCGCGTGGGCCAGCAGCCCGCCCATGGACCAGCCGCCCAGCAGATCCGGCAGCCGCCCGCCGGCGAGCAGCGGTTCCAGGTAGCGTTCCGCCATCTCCTCGACGGTCGTCGCGCCCGCGCCGTCGTCCTCGCTGACGGTCACCCGCCAGTCGGCGGGCAGCGCGTCGACCAGGGCCCGGTAGGGGATCCTGCCCACGCCCGCACCGTGGACCAGGTGCAAGTGCGGGCCGCCGGGCTCTCCCTCCCGCATGGTCACCGGCCCGCTGTCACGGACGGCGGCCGGGCCGCTGCCCGGGTCGTCGTCCGCTCCGGCCGGTGCGAGCAGTTCGGCCATCCGCTGCGGCGTGGGCTCGTCCAGCCACTCCGCCACGTCCAGTTGCCGGCCCGTGTTCGCCTCCACCAGGGCGACGAGTTCGAGGACCTGCAGCGAGTGCCCGCCGGCGTCGAAGAAGTCGTCGTCCATGCGCACGTCCTTGCCGAGTACGCGCTGCCAGTGGGCGAGCACGTCGTCGCCGGCGGCGGCCGGCGCGGTCGCTGACGGCGAGTCTTCGGGTGCGGGGGCCGGGGTGGTCTGCGGCAGCACGGGGGCGCCGGCGGCGGCACGCGAGGAGACCCGGAGGTCGCGGACGAGCCCGCCCGGGGAGGCCGAGGCGAGCAGCACGCTCTCGATGTCGTCCAGGAAGGCCCGTACGGTGCTCTCCCGCAGCTGGTCCGTGTCGTACTCGATCTCCAGGACGGTGTGCTCGCCCTCCTCGAAGATGCCGACGAGGAGCTGGCATCGCGCGCTGGTCGACGGGCTGGGCAGCAGCCGTGCCGGCTCGTGGCCGAGCGAGAGCCCGGAGCCTATGCCTCCGTGGTGGGTGATCAGCACGGGAGGCGTCGACCCGAGGGCCGCCCGGTCCTCCGCGGACAGCTCCGCGAACACCTCGGAGAAGCTGACGTGCTGGTACGGCAGGCTCTCCCAGAGGCCGTCGCGCGTACGGCCGACCACGTCGTCGAAGCCCTCGTCGTCCGTGACCGCGTCCGCCAGCAGGACGGTGTTGGCGCAGTATCCGACCCGCCGCTGGTCCTCCGCGCTCATGCGGTTCGCGACGACGACACCCAGCGCGGTCCGCCCCGAGGCCCCGCCCCGGGCCAGCACCGTGCGGACCGCGGCGAGCTGCACCGCGAAGGCCGTGCAGCCCACCCGCTGCGCGACGGCCGCGACGGCCGCCTGCGCGCCGTCCGGGAGCCGGTGGCGGAGCGCCGCGCCGGACGAACGGGTTCCGGGCCGCTCCGGGCCGTCCGGCACGAGCGCGGCCGCCTTCACCCCTCGCAGCTGTCCGGTCCAGAACGCGCGGTCGCTCCCGGCCTGCGCCGCACCGGTGCGGGTCTGCTGACCGAATTCCCGGTACGGCACGGCCGCTTCCGGGAACACCGCTGCGGCGTCCGGCTGCGGTCCGCGCTCCAGCGCGGCCTCGTAGGCGGCCTTCAGGTCGTCCATCACCAGCTGCAGCGCCCAGCCGTCGAGGATCGAGTGGTGCACGGTGACCAGCAGTTCCTCGACGGGGCCCGCGGTGACGAGCGCGAGCCGGGCCAGCGGCACGGATTCCAGGTCGAAGGGTGCCGAGTGGAACTGCGCGGCCACCTCGTCGAGCAGCGCCTCGGGCGTGCGGCCGGCGGGCGGCTCGTCCCAGGCCACCTCCTGCAGCGTCGCCTCGGCGGTGGCGTGGATCAGCTGCACGACGGCGTCTCCGCGGCGGACGAAGCCGGTGCGCAGGGCTTCGTGCCGGTCGACGACGAGCTGCCAGGCCGTGGCCAGGGCCGCGGGGTCGAGCCGGGTCACTCGAAGCCGCCAGGTGAGGTTGTAGAGGTCCTTGCGCTCAGCTCGGTGCTGAATCCACCAAAGGGCTTCCTGAGCGGGAGAACTGGGGAGTTCTTCGGGTGCCGGGATCATGGCGGCATGATCCCGGCAGGAGCCGGCGACGGCAAACACGGGATTCGGATTCTCTATGGCGGCACCCGGTCCGCCCGGCCCGCCCTTGACGGATTTCGGCCGCGTATAAATACCATCCTCGCGACGCCCTCGGCATCAATTCCATTCCCTTTTACCGGCGCCGCCAGTTCCCGCGCCCTGCAGTGCGCTGCCGTGCGGGCGCACCCTGCAACGCGCAGCGGAAGGCGTCACGGAACGCGTCACGGAAGAGGACCGGACACCATGAACGCCACCTGGACCATGTACGACTGGTTCGCCGCCTCCGTCGCCGGGCACGGCGACCGGCAGACCGCACTCGAAGTCGCCGGGGAGCACCTGACCTACGCCGGGCTCGACGCCGCCGCCCACCGGCTGGCCGGCGAGCTCGTCGCCGAGCACGGCGGCGTTCCCTCCCGGGTCGGCCTGCTGGCGGCCCGGAGCACGGCCGCGTACGCCGGGTATCTCGCCGTGCAGCGGCTCGGCGCCACGGTCGTGCCGCTCAACCCGGCATTCCCGCCGTCCCGCAACGCCACGATCGCCCGCGACGCACACCTGGATCTCGTGATCGCCGAGGAGAGCGCGCCGGGCCGCGCCGAGATGCCCGTCCCGGTCATGTGCCTCTCCCCCGAGCGGATGACCGCCCTGTGCACGGGCCCGGTGCCCGCGCTCCCGGCATCCGCGGCCGGACCGGACGATCTCGCGTACATCCTGTTCACCTCGGGCTCGACCGGGCGCCCCAAGGGCGTGCCCATCACGCACCGCAACGTCTCGGCCTACCTCGGCCACGTCATCCCGCGCTACGAACTGGGCCCGGGCGCCCGCGTCTCCCAGACCTTCGACCTGACCTTCGACCCGTCGGTGTACGACATGTTCGCCGCGTGGGGCTCCGGTGCCACGCTCGTCGTGCCGGGCAAACGCGAACTGCTCTCGCCGGTACGGTTCGTCAACCGCCGGCGCATCACCCACTGGAACTCCGTGCCGTCCGTGGCGTCCATCGCCCTGCGGCTGCGCGCTCTGGAGCCCGGCTCCATGCCGACGCTGCGCTGGAGCCTGTTCTGCGGCGAGGCGCTGACCCTGACCCACGCGGAGGCCTGGCGCGCCGCGGCCCCCGACGCCACGCTGGAGAACACCTACGGCCCCACGGAAATGACCGTGACCTGGACGGAGTTCCGGCTGCCCGCCCGGCCGGAGGACTGGCCCCGGACGTCCAACGGAACGGTTCCCATCGGCACGCCCTACCCGGGACAGGAGCACCTCGTCGTCGACGAGGCCGGGCGGCCGGCCCAGGAGGGCGAGCTGTGCGTACGCGGTTCGCAGCGGTTCCCCGGATACCTCGACCCGGCCGACAACGCCGGCAGGTTCTTCTCCTTCGACGGGGAGCGGGTCCGTCCGTACGACGGTTCGGAGCCGCTCACGCCCGGGCACTGGTACCGCACGGGCGACCGGGTGGCCTCCGCTGACGGCGTGCTCGTCCACCTCGGGCGGCTCGACCACCAGCTCAAGCTCCGCGGCTACCGTGTCGAGCTCGGCGAGATCGAGTCCGCGCTGCTTGCCCAGCCAGGAGTCACGGAAGCCGCCGTGGTCGCCTTGCACCGCCCCGGCGGAGAGACCGCTCTTGCGGCCGCGTACACCGGTTCCGTACAGGACTCGGAAAGCCTTCGCGAGCAGCTCGGCAAGCGGCTGCCCGCGTACATGGTGCCCGAGAGCATCACCGCACTGGACGCGCTGCCCCTCAACGCGAACGGCAAGGTGGACCGCGGGGTGCTGACCACCATGCTGTCCGAGGAGAAGCCGTCGGCAGCGGCCTGAATCACTGCTCGTGGCAGGACCAGTACGACGGCCGGGTTCCCCGCGGTGGGGAACCCGGCCGTCGTACGTCTGAGGGTTTCGGCTGTCCTCCTCGCGCGGTCAGCAGGCCGGCCGCAGTGCGAGACCGGGAGACCCGGAAGACGCGGAAGACGCAGGAGCCGCCTCTTGCTCTTCCATCAGCTGTTCTTCCATCAGTTGCTCTTCCATCAGCACCTGCCGGGCCGCATCGAGCACCGTACGGAACAAGGGGTTGTCCTCAAGGCCGCGACGCCACACGCACTGGGAGAAGACCTCGAACGGCGGCCGCCAGTCGATGCGCCGCAGTTGCCCCAGCCGCAGTTCCTCCGCGACGGTGACGGTGGGCAGCAACGCCATGCCGATGCCTTCTCCGACGCTGCGCTTGACCGCGTCCACCGAGCCGAGGGCGAGGAAGCCGGCACCGGAGACACCCGCGGCGGCCAGCGCCGCCTCGAAGTCGTGCTGGTAGCCGCTCCCCCGGTGGGCGCATGCCACGGTGTGGGAGGCGAGATCGGCGAGGGAGCGGACGGGCGCGCCGGCCAGCGGGTGGGAGGGGTGAGCCACCAGGCTCAGGCTCTCGGGGCGCAGGACGAGGTGGTTGACGTCCTCGGCCGTGGTGCGGGAGCCGATGAAGAACGCGCAGTCGGCCTGCTCGTCGCGCACGAGCGACACGGGGTCGTCGCTCAGCGATCGCAGCGACACCTCAAGCGGCTGGTGCCGGAGGTGCAGGTACTCGATGACCGGGACCAGCCGGTAGGTGGTGATGCACTCGGCCGCGCCGATGACCAGGGAGGGCGGGGTGCCGGCAGGGCCCGACACGGATTCCAGGGCCAGCTCGCTGAGGCGGACGATACGGCGTGCGTAACGGTGCAGGCGGCGGCCGGCGGGGGTGAGCCGTGCCCCCTCGGCCGTACGGTCGAGGAGGGACGTGTCAAGGGTCTGCTCAAGGGCCTTGATCCGGGCGGTGACCGTCGGCTGGGCGAGTCCGAGGAGACGGGCCGCCCCGGTGAAGCTGCGGACCTCGGCGACCGCCAGGAAGGCGGAGAGATGTTTGATGTTCATCGTCAGCCCGCGAGCACCGCGGTGGAATCGGTTCTCCTCGGGTCGTCGCCGTCGGAGACCGTGCCGCGCCCGGCCGTCACCGGTGCGGCGCATGCACGAGCGCATATCGTGGATCGAACCATGCCAATCTCCCCCATCTTGCTTTGATTTTGAGATAGTTGACCTGCGGGGCAGGCGAGCCGCTCTGCTGGAGGCCTACGCTCCATGAGTGCCCGGGCGGGACCGGGCGCAAGGACTCACGGCCAGTCGATGACGTCGCCGTGCATGCTGATGGAGCCCGCCCGGGCACCCTTCGCATCGGGCGTCGGCACCGGCCAGTCGATGTCGCGGAGGACGTATGCATCCGGTGCGGCGCCCGCGGCGGATGACGCGGCGGCAGTGCTGCCACGACCCTGGGCCGGCCAGTCGATATCTGCTGAAACAAGGGCTGCGGACGACGGGGCAGCGAGAACGGCAGTGAGAACGAGGGGAACACCGATGAGCAGTCTGCGGACGGACTTGTTCACGTTTTCTCCAGTGAGAGAGCACAGAAGACCGGGTCGCTAAGGGGAGGGAAGGAAAGGGACACCCTTGCGGTGCCGGCTGCTGAACTGGAGCGTAGTTCGCGGCAGTTACGCTTGGCAACGAGTTGCCAAGAACTGACAAGGCAAGATCCGTATCGGGGAAGCCGAGGGATGAAGCCGGAGTACAAGGCGGGCAAAGCTGTTGCCAACTCTCCGTGGTCACTCATACACTCGCCCCGGGGATCGACTCCCCGTTTACGGCGACGGGGACTGCTCGTCCGCCCCGGGGGAACGTCGGTCAACACCCTGAATAATGGGATTCAGATGCTAGAACAGCCGCGATTCGGGCAACGCCTCAGGGAGCTGAGGCGCATGCGTGGGCTTTCCCAGGCTGCGCTCGCGGGCGACGGAATATCCACCGGTTATCTGTCGCGCCTGGAATCAGGCGCACGGCCGCCCACCGAACGGGCCGTCACCTACCTCGCGAAGCGGCTGGACGTCGACCTCAGTGCCTTCGACGTACCGCCGAGCGGAACGTCACTCGCCCAGGCCCTGAGCATCGCCGCCTCCGCGGAGTGCGAGGAGGCCATGGACGCCCTTGTGGTCTGCCTCGACCGCCCGGACTCCACCGACCCGGTGCTCCGCTGGCAAGCGCTCTGGATGGTCGCCCGCAGGTGGAACAAGCTCGGCGAGAAGGCCCAGGAGCTCGTCTGCCTCGAAGAGCTGAGCCGGATAGCCGACGAGCTCGACCTGCCCGAACTGCGCTGCCGCGCCTGGGTGTCGCTCGCCCGCTGCCTCCGCTCGACCGGCGAGGTGAACCGGGCCATCAAGGTCGCGAGCCGGGCCGTCCGCATCGCCAAGGACTCCCGGCTCTCGGTCTCCGACACCGGCGCGGCCCTGATGGTGCTGGTCTCCGCCGAGGCCGAAGAGGGGCGCCTTCCCGACGCTCGCGCCCACGTCGACGAACTGGTTGCGCTGGTCGGCGACCGCAGCGGGACCCTCAAGGCCGAGGCCTTGTGGTCAGCAGCGACGGTACGGTTCCGGCAGGGCGACCAGCAGTCCGCGAAGGAGCACTTGGAGCGCGCCATCGACGGGCTCGACAGTTACTCCGACCTCACGCTGTGGATCCGCTTGCGGCTGGCGGCAGCCTCGTTGTCCCTCCAGAGCACACCGCCGCAGACCGGCGTCGCCGCGGACCGCCTCAAGGAGGCGGAATCGGCGCTCGCCTTCGCCGGCACTCCCCTGCTGGCGCAGGAGCTCCTGACCCTCAAGGCCCATCTCGCCTTCGAAGAACGGCGCTTCACGGACGCGCGCGCCCTCCTGGACGAACTCCAGCAGGACGAACTGCTCCTGACCTACAGGGATCGCATCCGCCTCGGCGTCCTCGACGGACGCCTGCTGATCACGGAAGGGCAGCTGAAGAACGGCCTGCAGCAGCTCAAGGAACTCGGCGAGGAAGCCCGCCGGGCGTGCAACGTAGACCTGTCCGCAGAAATCTGGCGCATCCTCGCGGAGGCCCTGGAACACACCCACGGCCCCCTGGATGCAGCGGGCCCCTGAACTGCGTCTGCCACCTGGCAAGCCTCCTCAGGCGCGCGGAAGAAGGCGGGCCACGGGCCACGGTCTGCGAGTACGGCCGTGGCCCGCTTCGTCACCTGCTCCCCCGTTGCAGGTGAGGCTTTTCCGGCCGGATCTACCGTAGGCACGGCCGGGCGGGCCGGGGAACCGGCGTTCCGGTGAGCGGAACGGGACCGGTCGGGCGCTGGTCATGCGCTGGGCATTGCGCTGGTCAGGAGCTGGTCATGCGCTGGGCATGTGCTGGTCATCGCGCTGGTCAGCGCATTCAGGCGGCACTCAACGGTCGTTTATCACCGCCCGGTTGACTTATCGTGATGAAGGGGCGCGAGGAGGTCGTTCCGATGGCGGCAGGCACCGCAACCGGGTCCGGCGCGGCAGCGGGCCGGAGCGTGCTCGAAGGGGCGTTCCTCCTCCTGGAGTCCCTTCGTGAGGAGGGCGAGGCCGGGCTGGCCACGCTGGCGGGCGCCACCGGACTGCCCAAGACGACCGCCTACCGGCTCTTGGAGCAGCTGGCCGGCCTCGGCGCCGTCGAGCGTCACGGCACGTGCTACCGGATGGGGTCGAGGATCTTCCGCCTGGGCCGTGACTGGCAGCCGCATCCGGGGCTGCGGCTCGCCGCGGCGGAGCCGTTGCGGCGCCTCGCGCAGTCCACCGGTGCCACGGCCGGGCTCTGCGTCCTGCGCGAAGGGCGGACCTTCGCGGCCCAGGGCCGGCCCGGAATGGTGGACGACCTGGCCCCGTTCCGCCCCGGCGCCGTCTGGCCCTGGACGACGGCTGCCGGAAAGCTCCTGGTGGCGACGGCGCCGCCGGACCTGCCCCTCGGCCCGTCAGGGCCCTCCTGGCGGCGGGAGGCCGCCGCCATCCGGGACGCGGCGGCCGCGGTGGACCGCGAGGAACTGGTGCCGGGCGTCTGCTGCGTCGCCGCGCCGGTCCTGCTGCCGCACGGCGAGGCCGTCGGCGCCGTGTGCGCGATGGTCACCCCGTCCTTCGACCTGCGGAAGCTGACGGATGCCGTCACCCTCACCGGTCGCGCGATCAGCGCCGAACTGCGCAGGACGTGACGGGACGGAAGCCGGTGACCGGGGCGGGCCGCCGGTCCTCCCGGATCCCGTACGGCTCCCGTACGGCTCCCGTACGGCTCCCGTACGGCTCCCGTACGGCTCCCGTACGGCTCCCGTACGGCTCCCGAATGCCCAACCGGTCCGGACAGTTGACGGGCACGGTCCGCGCTCCGCCGGTATGGTCCGCCCATGACGTACAAGGCAGACCGGATCGGCAGCGCACTGCGAGGGGAGAACCCCACCGTCCTGCGCCGCCTGCACACCTCGTTCGCGGTCATCGGGGACGTGCAGTTCCTTCCCGGCTACTGCGTCCTGCTCCTCGACGACCCCGGCGTGGAGCAGTTCTCCGACCTGCCCAGGGCCCGCCGGCTGGCGTTCCTCGCCGACATGGACATCCTCGCCGAGGCCGTCGAACTGGCCTGCCGGAAGCAGGATCCGGCCTTCCGCCGTCTGAACCTGGAAATCCTCGGCAACTCCGAGCACTTCGTCCATGCCCACATCTGGCCGCGCTACGACTGGGAGCCTGCAGACATGATCACGCGTGCGGTATGGGCGTATCCGCGCGGCCGCTGGCACGACCCGCAGCACGCCCTCGGGTCCGAGCACAGGCAGATGCGGGAGGCGATCACGGCCGAGCTCGATTCCGTACTCGGCCGCGACGATTCCTGACACCCCCTCCGGCTACTGTCCCTACTGTCCCTCGGCCTTCACCAGCCCGTCCTCGACGAGCCCGGCCAAAACCGCTTCCCCGAGGGCATGGACGGCCGACTGGGGCCGGACCATGACGGTGAACTCCTTGATCCTTCCGTCGTCGGCGAAGTGCAGCAGGTCGATGCCGTGGATCTCCTTGCCGCCCGCCTTCGCGCGGAACAGCAGCACCGCCGAGGGCGCGGGTATGCCGTCGGTGCTGGTCTGTGCGGTGCCGGTGTAGTCACCGATGTAGTGGAAGTCCTCGAAGGTCCTCAGGAGGACCCCGAAGAGACCCAGCACCATCGGCTTGCCCTCGAAGGGGGTGAACTTCACCGGGCTGTAGAGGCGGACGTCCTCGGTGAACAGGTCGTCCAGGGCCGCGAGGTCGCGCTGGTCGACAGCGGCACGGAAACGATCGACGGTGGTCATGGTGCGGCTCGCCTCTCTCTTATAGTCATGAAGATGACTAGTCATGGTTATGACTACCATGGGACGTCCCTCCACCGACAGGGGCATCGACAGTAAGGAATCGACAGCAAGGAGACGCACGATGGCGCTACGGCACGCCGTGCTGGCGGCGCTGCTCGACGGTGAGCTCAGCGGCTACGAGCTGGCCAAGGCGTTCGGCCTCGGCGTGGCGAACTTCTGGCACGCCCGGCCGCAGCAGCTCTACGCCGAGCTGGCCCGGCTGGAGAAGGACGGGCTCATCGCCGGCCGGGAGGTCGTCCAGGAGACTCGCCCCAACAAGCGCCTGTTCCACGTGACGCACGCCGGGATGGCCGAGATCGAGGCGTTCACGATCGCCGCGGCGAAGCCTTCCTTCATCCGCGACGACCTGCTCGTCAAGGTCCAGGCCGCCGACCACGTCGACGCCGACGCCCTGATCGCGCAACTCACCGAACGCGCCGCCTTCGCCCGATCCCGGATCGACCTCTTCGGCAAACTGCTGCGCACGATGCGCGGCGACCGTACGGAGGAGGACTTCCTTCACCACGGCGACCGCATCGGCCCGTACTTGACGTGCCAACGCGGCCTCGCCTTCGAACAAGGCAACCGCGACTGGTGCGAGCGCACGATCGCGATCCTGCGTCGGCGGCAGCAGGCCCGTACTCAGCCACAGTCCGGTATCCGGCCCTGACACCTCATCCGCAGACAGCCGCTGCGTCGCGCAGCGCGGCCGGACCGTGGCCGGGCCGGGCCGGCTCCGCCGGAAGTCGCGATCTCGCAATCGGGTAGCGGCCTGCGAGAGGCAGCGCTATACACGAAGCCTGGCGGGAGAGCAGAGGGTCAGGGGGCGGGCGTGGATGCGGAGTTGACGGCATTGGCCTCGGCGGCGGCTACCGCCGTCGTGGGAGAGCTGGCGACCACCGGCTGGCAAAGAGCACAGGTCGCGCTCGGCACACTGTGGCGGTGTGTGCATCCGGAGCGGGCCGGGACGGTCGAGGCGGAGCTTGAGGAGACCCGCTCGGATGTGCTGGCCGCGCGGCAGGCCGGGGATGCGGACGCCGAGCAGGGGCTGGTCGGCGAGTGGCAGTCCCGGTTGCGCCGGCTGCTGGCCGCGGACCCCTCGCTCGCCGCCGAGCTGCGGCGGATCCTTGCCGAGTGGGAGCCGGGGCCGGCCGGGAACGGCATGGTGATCACCATGAACGCCCACGCATCCGGTGGCAGCAGGGTTGTCCAGGCCGGCCAGGACGTACACATCACCGGGGAGTGATCCGTGAGCTCCGGCATGGGCGGGGACGCGGCTCCGGAGCCCGGTGCCCGTGAAGGCACCCGCGAGAGCCTCCGCCAGGAGGCCCACGCCTCCGAGGGGGCCACGGTCGTCATGGCCGGCGGGAACGTGTTCATCACCTACACCAACGGCGTCCGGCAGCGTCAGCGTACGGAGCCCGGCGCCCCGATGCCGCAGTGCCCGTACCCGGGTCTGGCGGCGTTCGGGCCCGACCACGAGCGGTGGTTCTTCGGGCGCGACCGGCTCGTCACGGAGCTGATCTTGCGCCTCGACCAGCGTCTGCGTACCGGCGGCATGCAAATGGTCGTGGCTCCGTCGGGCGCGGGGAAGACCTCGCTGCTGCGCGCCGGGCTGCTTCCGCGCCTCGATCAGGGAGCCTTGGAGGATTCCGACCACTGGCCGAAGCTGGTGCTCACGCCCACCGCCGAGCCCATGCGCGCGCTGGCCAGGGGGATCGCTGCGCTGACCGGTGGAAGGGCGGCAGAGGTCGCCGCCGCCCTCGCCGCGGATCCGGTCCAGGTGCTGACGAAGCTTGCCCGGCAGTACCGGGGACGCAGTCGGGTCGTGCTGGTCGTGGACCAGTTCGAGGAGTTGTTCACGCTCTGCTCCGACGAACGGCAACGGCGCGCCTTCGTCGAGGTGCTCGCGCGCGTCACGGACGGCCCGGACAGCGTCACCCGGGTCGAGGACGGCCGGGACAGCGTCAACCGCAGCGCGGACGGCCGGGACAGCTCCGCGGCCGGTGCCGGCACCGGCGGGCCACCCGTCGCCCTGGTCGTCCTGGGCCTGCGGGCCGACTTCTACGCCGGGTGCGTCGACCACCCGCCGTTGCGGGCCGCGCTGGAGGACTCCCCGCTGGTGGTCGGGCCGATGTCCGAGACCGAGCTGCGCGAGGCGATCCGCTATCCCGCCCAGGACGTGGGCCTGGATATCGAGCCCGGCCTGGAGGAGCTGCTGCTGTACGAGCTGGGCACCCCGTGGCCCGCCCCCGCCGACGGGAGCGGCGGCCACGAGGCCGGCAGGCTGCCGCTCCTGGCCCACGCCCTGCGAGCCTGCTGGCAGCAGCGCAGCGGTCGCACCCTGACCGTCCAGGGCTATCAGGACACCGGTGGCATCCGGAACGCCGTTGCCACCACGGCCAATGACGCGTACCGGGCTCTGGACGAAACCGATCGCCTCGCGGCACGGTCGGTCTTCCTGCGCCTGGTGAGGATCGGCGACGAGACGGAGGACACCCGGCGAAGGGTTCCCCGTACCGAGCTGATCCGCAGCAGCGCCGACGGCGGACAGGCCGCGCGGGTGCTGGAGGCGTTCATGAAAGCACGCCTGCTGACCACACAGCTGGATTCCGTAGAGATCACCCACGAATCCTTGCTGCACAGCTGGCCCCTGCTGAGGGACTGGATCGACGAGGACCGGGCCGGCCGGCTGGTCCACCAGCATCTGGAGGACGCCGCGGAGGCGTGGCGCCGCAGCGGGCACGACCCGTCCTTGCTGTACGGGGGAAGCCGCCTGGAAGCCGCCGAGTCCTGGGCGGCCGGCGCACCGCCCGGTGAACCCGGCCCCACCGCACGGGATTTCCTGTCGGCCGCCACGCGCGCCCGGCGCCGTGGTGCCCGGGTGCGGGCCGGCATCACTGCCGTTCTCGCCGTGCTCGCCCTGCTGGCCACGGTCGGAGCGGTGGCCGCGTTCCAGCAGCGCGGCACTGCCCGCAGCCAGCAGCACGAAGCCGAGCGGCAGCGCGATCTCGTGCTGTACAACCAGGTCCTCGCCACCGCCGACCGGCTGCGGAGCACCGACGTGTCCCTGGCGGCCCAGTTCACCCTGATCGCCCACCGTCTGCATCCGAGCGGTGACACGTACTCGCGTCTGGTCACCGCCGGGAACGCTCCCCTGTCCATGCCCGTAGCCGCTCACCGCGCCGGCATCTGCGGCCTGGCGGCCAGCCCGGACGGCCGCACCCTGGCCACCGGCAGCGACGACTACACCGTGAGGCTGTGGGACGTGACGGACGCCACCCGTCCCAAGGCTCTGGGCGAGCCCCTGGCCGGGTTCGGCAGCGCCGTGTGCGCGCTGGCGTTCAGTCCCGACGGACGTACGCTGGCCACTGGTGGGTTCGACCGGACGGTGCGGTTGTGGAACGTCGCGGAACCGGCCCGTCCCAAGCCTCTCGGATCGCCGTTGCCGGGCTATGACAAGTCCGCGGGCTCCGTACGCGCCGTGGCCTTCAGTCCTGACGGCCGGACGCTGGCCACGGGGAGCTACCCCAGCAGCGGCGTGGCGCCGGTCACCGATCCGGGCCTCCGCCTGTGGGACGTGTCCGACCCCACCGGCCCCCGGCTCCTGAGCCAGGCCGCCGAGGGCGCCGAATTCGTCGACCGCCTGGCGTTCACCCCGGACGGTCGCGGCCTGGTGACCAGCCCCGCGGCCAAGTCCTTCAGGATGTGGGACCTCGCGGACCTCAAGCACCCCAAAGCCCTGGATGCCGCACCGGCCGGCCACAGCGAGGCGGTGAGCGCCCTGGCGATGAGCCCGGACGGGAAGACGGTGGTCACGGGAAGCAGGGACCAGACGCTACG
The DNA here is from genome assembly GCF_051386535.1 of Streptomyces sp. URMC 127. Lineage (NCBI taxonomy): Bacteria > Bacillati > Actinomycetota > Actinomycetes > Kitasatosporales > Streptomycetaceae > Streptomyces > Streptomyces sp. URMC 127. The sequence goes on along the minus strand of NZ_JBPQTW010000001.1, from coordinate 107,089 downwards.
GGTGTGGGACGTGTCCGACCCGGGCCGGGTCAAGGCCCTGGGCAGCCGGCCCGTGACCGGGCTGACGCGCGGCGTCGAGTCACTGGCGTTCAGCCGGGACGGCCGCACGCTCGCCGCCGGATGCGGTGACCTCACGATCCGCCTGTGGAACCTGTCGGACCGCACCTCCCCGGCAGCCCTCGGCCCACCACTGGCCGGCCACACCAACGGCATTCAAGCGCTCGCGTTCACTCCGGACGGCCGCACCCTGGTCGCCGGCGACAAGGGCAGGACGATGCGGCTCTGGAGCCTGCCGGCCCGTCCCCTGACCGGCCGGACGCTCGGCTATTCCGTGCCCGACCTCACCTACGCCCTGGCGTTCAGCCCGAACGGACACACCCTGGCCAGCGGTCACTTCGACAAGTCTGTGCAGTGGTGGAACGTCACCGCCCCGGAGCGGCCCGCGTCTCTGGGCCCGCCGTCGTCCGTACACACCGACCGCGTGTGCGCTGTGGAGTTCAGTCCCGGCGGACGCACTGCGGCTACCGGCAGCGGTGACCGGACGGTCCTGCTCTGGGACGTCTCGGACCCGAAACGACCCAAGGCTCTCAAACGACTGACCGGCCATGACAGCGACGTCTGCGCGCTCGGCTTCAGCCCGGACGGCCGCACCCTGGCCACCGGCAGCCGCGAGCCCGGCGGCGGCAGCGGCAAGGGCTCGCTGCGCCTGTGGGACGTCTCGGCCCCGGACCGGCCGGCACCCCTCGGACAGCCCTTGATCGACCTCACCGGCGGCATCACCGCCCTGGCCTTCAGTCCGGACGGGCACACTCTGGCCGCGTCCGGCGGAGACTCCCGGGTGCGGCTGTGGGACGTGTCGGAACGGAGCCAGGCCGCGCCCCTGGGAGATCCGCTGAGCGATCACACCTCGACGGTCGGAGGGCTGGCCTTCAGCCCGGACGGGCGCTTGCTCGCCAGCAGCGGCGCAGACGCGGTACGGCTGCGTGATGTCTCCGATCCGAAGCGGCCCAGGGCGCTGGCGACGCTGACCGGTGATCAGGGTCCGGCCGACAACGTGGTCTTCAGCCCGGACGGCCGCACCGTGGCAGTCAGCGAGGACAAGGCCATCCGGCTGTGGGACGTCTCCGACCCCCGGCGGGCGGTGTCCCGGGGAGAGCCGCTCGACGGTCACACCGGTGGCATCTCCGCGCTGGCGTTCAGCCCGGACGGCCGGACTCTGGCCAGTGCGGGGAGCGACCAGGTCATCAGGCTGTGGAACATGGATCCCGGCCAGGACATCAAGCGGATCTGTGCCGTCACGAGGAACAGCCCGGCAGCTGACGCGTGGCGCCGCCACGTCAGCACCGCTATAGCCTTCCCGGCGCCCTGTTGATCAGGAGTGTTCACCGGGCCGGCCCCTGCCCGACGAACGCCTGCGGACCGCTGCGGACCGCTGCGGACCGCTTCAGACCTCTTCGGCCCCCTTCAGACCTCTTCGGACCGCTTTAGTCGCGGTCGACGTGTTCGCGGAGCACCTTGCGGTTGGCGGCGTCGATGTCGTACGTCGTCTTGTTCCAGTCGTTGGTGGTCACGACGTCGACGGACCAGACCAGGGTCTTGCTGTCGTTGGTGTCCAGGTCGAGGGAGGTGATGGTTCCCTTCTTGCGACCGGTGGCGGTCGAGGCGGCGTCCTGCCAGGTGACGGTGGCCTTGGAGAGCCGGTCGGCGAGCTTGCGCTTGTCGTCGGCGTCCTCGCCGGTCTTGGCCTGCGACCGCGTCACCTTCCCCGAGACACCGTCGACGACGACCGTGTGCGGCGTGCCGTCGGACGTGGCGACCTCGGTCTCCCACTCCGGGCCGCCCCCGGCCGACCGCTTCAGCTCCACGGCCACCAGTTTGCTGCCCGGCACGGCCGCCGTGGCCGCACCGGCGGCCTGGTCGTAGCCGACCTTGGCCGACGGCACGAGGGCCTGCCGCTCCCTCTGGTCCTCGGTCATCCCACCGGTGGCCGAGGCACCGGGACCGCTCGCCGTCGCGGTGGTACCCGGCGGCGAGGACGGGGTTGCCGTGCCTCCGTTCCCTTTCCCGCCGTCGTCACTGCACCCGGAGACGAGCAGCCCGGAAACCGTGACCGCGCAGAGAGTACCGATCAGGCGACCGCCCAGCACATCGTTGTTCATGACGCACTTGTTGCCCCGAAGGCCCCGCAGCATGTCTGTGAGGTTGCTCTGTCACCCTCCGGCACGGGCATTTGAGACGTCCGCTGAGACGTCCGCAGCTGTTTGCCGTGGCTGTCGGCGGCTATTTGTCGTGCTGTCGGCGCACCATCTCGGAGATCCATACAGGCGCGTACGGAGACGTGCAGCCCGGGGGCGTCGGGTAGTCCCTGAGCACCTGCAGGCGCTCGCCGATGCCGATCGCTCGGGTGCGGTGCTCAGGATGGTCGATCCCGATCCGGGCCAGGCAGTGGTTCATGGCCCACTGCAGGCGGTCCGGGGCGTCTTTCATCTCGGCCTCGATGGTGTCCAGCAGTCCCGCGAGGTCGAGGCCCTCGGGCCTCTTCGTCACCCGTTCGGTGGTCAGCGCCCAGCCGGCACTGGCGACCACGGGATCCCGATCGGCGGACCAGGCCAGGCGCAGCTCTTCGCAGTGGGGGTTCTTCTTCACCACGTAGTTCACGAGCCAGTCGTGCACCTTGGGTGTGCGCGCCTCGCGCAGCATGGCGTCCAGCGTGTCGCGTTCGAACGCCTTCGGGCGGCAGATCAGGGTCGCCAGCAGTCGCGCCGCGCTGTCGCCGGTCTCCCACAGCCGGCAGGCGAGATCCTGCTGCGTCTTCAGCCGCTTGGCGAGCGCGCGCAGCTTGCCCAGGTTCACACCGTGATCGTCGCCGTGCTTCTCGTTCACCCGACGTGTCTTCGGGTCCTCGAATGCGGCCAGCTCGGCCATCACCTCGGCCAGTTGCGCCTCGGTCTGTGTCGGCTTGGCCACCTCGGCCACCTCGGCCTCCTTCCGTCTGCCGTCAAAGTGGGGGATTCACCCTATGCCGGAGCCCGGCGCCCCGAGCTCCGCGTACGGTCACGGGCCCTCGCTCAGCACCATCACTACCGGCGCGCCGCTCCCCGCCCCACTCATATACCGTCCGGGGCGGCCGCCAGGTGGGCGACGAGCGCGTCCGCGACCGTCCCCGCCACGTTCGGGGTGACGTTGTGCCCCATTCCGGGGACCATCATCAGCCGGGCTCCGGCGATCTCCTGCGCGATGAGCCGGCCGTGGCCGGGCTTGACCGGCTCGGCCGTCCCCTCGACGACGAGCGTCGGAGCGGTCACCCGGCCGAGGGCGCCCACCGGCTCGACCTCGGGGCCGGCCATTCCGGCGAGGCGGTGGTTGGCCGCGGTCCGCGGGTCGCGCATACGGTCGTGGAGCCGCTCCTCCAGACGGCGCTGGGCGTCCTCGTCGAAGTGGGCCGCGGCCTCCCGGCCGTGGAGGACACGCGCCATCTCCACCTGGAAGTCGACGGCCTCGGCCCGGGTGGCCGGCGGCGGACCGGCGGCGGCGTTCCGCAGGAAGGCGAGGAACTCCGGCTCCGGCTCGGGCAGGGCGCCCTCCGGCTGCGGCTCGCCCATGAGGGCCCGTACGAGCACCTGCCCCTCGCGGGCACCCAGGGGCGAGGAACCGATCACCGTGAGGCTGCGGACGCGGTCCGGGTGGTCGGCCGCGATCCACTGCGCGATCAGCCCGCCCGCCGAGTGGCCCACGATGTGGGCCGAGGCGAGTCCCAGGGCGTCCATCAGGCCGAGCGCGTCGTCCTTCAGATCGGCCCAGGTGTACGGGTGCTCCTGGAAGTCGCGGGCGGTGGATCGTCCCACGTCCCGGTGGTCGTAGCGCACGACCCGGTATCCGGCTCCCGCGATGCGTCCCACGAACTCGTCGGGCCACAGCAGGCCCTGGGCCATCGAGCCGGCGATGAGCAGCACCGGCGGGTGCCCGGGGTTGCCGAACTCCTCCGTCCACAGCTCGATGCCGTTGACCTCCACCATGTGTCCTCCCGTCACTGCCGTCTCCCCGGTCTTCCGTGCCTTCGCCTGCATCGCCGCCATACCGTCCCCGTTCTCCGGTCCGTTTGTTTTCCGTCCGCTTGTGCCGCGAACGAGGACAACTCTGCCGGGCGGGATCACCGGTGCCATCCGTAGGACTACTGGTGCTCCACTGGTGCTCCACCGGGCTCAACTGGTGATGCCCCTGGTGCCGTCACCGCAGTAGGCGTGCCAGCTCCGTGCGCGAGCTGATGCCGAGCTTCGGATACACCTTGTACAGGTGGTACTCGACGGTGCGCGGGCTGAGGAACAGGCGGGCCGCGACGTCCCGGTTGCTCACGCCCTCGGCGACGAGCCGGGCGATGCGCAGCTCCTGCGCGGTGAGCAGGTCGAGCGCCGCGGGACCGTCCGGGGCTGCCGTCTCCCCGGCCGCGCGCAGTTCCCCTTGCGCGCGGCGCTCCCACGGCACCGCGCCCATACGGTGGAACGCCTCGGCCGCCTGCCGCAGGTGGGGCCGTGCTTCGCCGGTACGGCGGTCACGGCGCAGCCGTTCGCCCAGGAGCAGCTCGGTGCGGGCACGGTCGTACGCGGTGGCATCCTGGTCGCCGTCGGCGGCGAGGAGTTCGAGCGCCGTCCTGAGCAGCGCGGGCGCCTCGGCGTCGTCGGCGATCAGGGCCCGGCAGCGAGCCACCAGCGCCCGCGCGCGGGGCGAGGCCTCGTCGGCGGACCACTGCCCGAGGAATTCCGTGGCGGCGCGCGCCGCGGCGTGGTCCCCGGCGGCGACGGCCGCCTCCACCCGGTCCGCGGCCGACCCCCACACCACGAGGTGGTGACCGGCACCGGGCCCGGCGGACGCGAGGGCGGTGAGGCGCTCGTGGGCCCGGTCGAAGCGGCCGAGGCCCAGGTCCAGCAGGCCGAGCGCGTACGAGGCCACGCCCGCGCGCAGGCCCAGGCGGTGCGGGATGGCGATGGCCAGCGCCTCCTGGGCGCGGGCCCGGCACTCGTCCTCCTGGCCGCGGACGGCCGCGCAGACGGCGAGGTTGGCGAGGTGGGCGGCCACGGAGTTGTCGAGGCCGGTCTCCCGGGCGAGGGCCAGTCCTTCCTCGGACAGCGCGGCGCTGAGCGCGAAGCCGCTGTTCATGCGCTCGGCCGTGGCGGCGTTCTCCAGGACGACGGGCAGCGTGCCCACCATGCCGGAGACGCGGGCGACGCGGCCGGCCCGGGCGCCGAATCGAGCGGCGGCGTCCCGCTCCCCGAGCAGACTGGCGGCGGCAGCCGCCCACAGCAACCGCGCGGCGGGGCTTTCTGCGGCGGAGCCGTGGCGGGTGAGCCGCCTGGCAGAAGCGAAGGCGTCGTGGCAGGGGCCGTCGTGACCGTGACCGTCGTGACCCGAGCCACCCTGACCGGACCCGCCGAGGCCGGGGCCGCCGTGACCGGGTCTGTCGTGACCGGGGCCGCCGTGACCGGGGCCGCCGTGACCGGACCTGTCATGACCGGGCCTCTCGTGGCCCGGCCCGCTGTAGGTCGGGCCGTCGTGCACGAGGCCGGTGCCGGACGTGTGGGTGTGGCCTGGTTCTTCGTGGCCGGTGTCTTGGTAGCCGGTGTCTCCGCGGTCGGCGGCTCCGTAGCCGGTGTCTCCGCGTCCGGCACCTTCGAAGCCAGCGCCTCCGAAACCGGTGCCATCGAAACCGGTGCCACCACCGTCGGCGCCTCCGAAACCAGCGCCTTCAAAGCCGATGCCATCGCGATCGGCGTCCCCGCCGCCGGCGTTCTCGTCTCCGGCGTCTCCGTCCGTGAGAGCGGTCAGCGCCCTGCGCAGCAGGTGTGTGCCGCGGTCGGCGTCCCCGTCGTACAGGGCGCCCATGCCGGTCAGGATGTCGCGCAGGAACACGTCGCCGGTGTCCTCCCGCTCCCCCGGCGGAGCCGTCACCGCGGCCGCCCGGCGGCCGATGCGGACGGCGGCCTCGGTGTCCCCGACGGCGGAGGCGGCCTCAGCGGCGTCGGCGAGCAGGGCGAGCACGATCCGCCGGGTCGCGCGGCCGTGCTCCTCCGGGTCACCGGCCCCAGCCGCCCCGGATACCCCGGCTGCCCCGGCCGCCTCCGCGGCCGAGAGCAGTGTCCGCAGGGCCTCGGCCGCATTGCCCGAGGACAGTTCGAACCTGGCGTCGAGCCGTGCGATCTCGGCGCGCAGGAGGGGCTCGCGGGCGAGGTCGCGGGCCGCGGCGAGGGCCGAGTGGGCCCGGCCCGGGCGGCCGCCGAGCCACGCGGCGGTGGCCGTGTCCGTCAGCCGGCGGGCACGGACCGCCGGGTCGGGGGTGAGGGCGGCGGCCCGGGCGAGGAGACCGGCGGCGTCGGCGTAGCCGCCCCGGTCGCGGGCGCGTTCGCCGACGGCGGCGAGGCCGGCCGCGACGTCCTCGTCGGGGCCGGTCGCGGCCTCGGCGTGGTGCCGGGCCGCGCGGTCGTGGTCGCCGTCCTCCGCCAGGAGGCCGGCGAGCAGGCGATGGACCGCGCGGCGGGCCGCCGGCGCCGCGCCCGCGTGGGCGGCCGCGCGGATCAGCGGGTGCAGGAAGCGGACGTGGGGCGGCCGGATCTCCACGATGCCGGCCGCCTCGGCCGCGTCCAGCGCGCCGGGGCCGGCGCCCAGCCGTGCGGCGGCGGCGCGGATCAGCCGGGCGTCGCCCCGCCCCTCCAGCGCGGCGGCGAGCAGCACAAGCCGGGTGTCCTCGGGCAGACGGGCGATCCGTTCGCCGTAGACGGCAGCGACGCCCTCTCCCACCGGCAGCGGGTCCGGCAGCGGCGCTCGGCCCGTCAGCTGATCGACGGTCAGCAGGCCGGCGGTCTCGCGCAGGGCGAGGGGGTTGCCGCCGGTGGCAGTCATGATGGTCTCGACAACCTCCGGTGCCGGGTCGGCGGCGGCGCGCTCCGCGAGCACGTCCCGAGCGCTCTGGGCGTCCAGGCCGCCCAGCTCCAGCGAGGGCAATGCGCCGAGCGCCTGCCGGGCCCGGTCGCCGTCGCGAGTGCCGATCAGCAGCCCCACGCCGTCACCCGGGCCGAAGCGGCGGGCGGCGAAGAGCAAGGCGTCGGCGGAGGCCTGGTCCACCCACTGGAAGTCATCGACGACGCACACCAGGCCCCCGTCGGACGCCGCCTCCGCCAGAAGCGACAGCACACCCGCCGAGACGAGGAACCCGTCCTGAGCGGCCGTCGGTTCGGCCAGCCCCAGCGCGGCGCGGACCGCGTCGCGCTGGGCGCCGGGCAGTGCGTCGGCCAGTCCGGCGACCGGGCGCAGCAGCTGGTGCAGGGCGGCGAAGGCCATCCCCGACTCCGGTTCGGCACCGGTCGCCGTCAGGACGCGCGCGGGCGCCGCCCGTCCGGCGGCGTGCCGCAGGAGCACGGACTTCCCGGCCCCGGGCTCGCCGCGCACCACCAGGGAGCGGCCGGCGCCGGAGCGTACGTCCTCCAGGAACCGCTCCAGCGCGCCGAGTTCGCCCTCACGCCCGGATATCCGGCCGACCGTCATTCCCGTTTCCCCCGTCACCGCCGGGGCACGGCCCTCCGCCCGCCCTCCGACAGGGCGACTGTACCCGTTCCGATCAAGCCCGCTGCCGGCCGTTCCCGCTGGTCGGAGCGGTGCGCAGGGCCTAGTCGCGGTCGGTCCTCCCCCGCCACGGCCGCAGTTTCTCCGGGTTGCGGACCGCCCAGATCCGGGCGACGCGCCCGTCCGAGACGTCGAACGAGGCCACGGTCATGACGACGCCGGCACGCCGGGCCACCAGGCCCGGCACACCGTTGACCGACCGCTCCAGGAGTTCGAGCCCCGGAGCCTTGTCGGCGATGGCGACCATGTACTGGGCGATGCGCGCGCCGCCTTCGACCGGGCGCAGGACGGTGCCGACCATGCCGCCGCCGTCGGCGGTCATCACGGCGGCCGGGTTGAGGAGACCGACGAGGGCTGCGACGTCCTTGGTCTCCCACGCCTCTTTGACGCGCCTGACCACGTCGGCCTGGCCGGTCACCGCCGCCGGGGCGCGCGCGGCGCTCACCCGCCGCCGGGCGGAGGACGCCAGCTGCTTGCAGGCCGCGGGCGTCCTGTCGAGAACGCCGGCGATCTCGGCGAACGGGTAGCGGAAGACGTCGTGCAGGACGAACGCGACCCGCTCGGCGGGCGTCATCGACTCCAGGACGACGAGGAAGGCCATGCTCACCGACTCGTCCAGGACGATCTGGTCGGCGGGATCCGCAGGACCGGTGGGCTGGATTCTGCCCTCGCGGTCCCACTCGGCGCGGTCCGGCAGCGGCTCGGGCAGCCACGCCCCGACATAGCGTTCACGGCGGGCCCGCGCCGAACCGAGCAGGTCCAGGCAGATGCGACCGGTCACCGTCGTCAGCCAGGCGCCGGGAGACAGGATCTCCTCCTGCCGGCTCGGCGGCAGCGCGTACCAGCGTGCGTACGCGTCCTGTACGGCGTCCTCGGCCTCGGTCACCGAACCGAGCAACCGGTAAGCCACATTGATCAGCCGGCGTCGCTCGCCGGCTGTCTCGTCCGTGCTGGTCCCGGCAGTCCCCATGCGTCCGGCCGCCCCCTCGCCTTACCTTTTGCAGGCCCGCGTCGTCGGTCTGGTGAGACCTTATCGAGCTCCTGCCCGAGGGCGGAAAAGGGGACTGTGACATGGCCACTCAGGTGACGGCGAAGGCACAACGCAATTCCGCTTTCCTGCGGATCGCAATCGCCCTGCAGACGTTGACCATCTTCCTTCAGGCGGTCTCCGCCGGACTGCTGCTGACCTCGTCCTACGGAGAGACGCTGCACAGTGCCGGAGCCCGGGTGATGTACGGGGCATCGATGCTGTATCTGCTCGCGGCAGTCCTGGCCTGGAAGCCGGGCGGCGGCTCGCCCCGTCCCATCTGGCACGCTTCAGGGTTCCTCGTGCTCGCCTCGGTCCAGGTCGTGCTGGGCATCGCGCACGTCCCATCGGTCCATGTGCCCCTGGGCGTCCTGATGTTCGCCCTGAGCATGCTGGCGCTGATCCGGCGCTGAACTCCGGCAACGGGCAGGCGCCGACCGAAGCCGACGGGGTGCGCAGACGAACCGTCGATCACCCCGAGCTGCGCCACCGCCACTACCCTGTACTCCCGTGACACGCTCCTGGGCCCTACCGACGCTGCTCGTGGTGTGCGGCGCGCTCGTTGCCGCCGCGTCGGCCGTCTGGGGCATGCCCGGCATGGCCGTTCCCGTGCTGGTGTTGTTCGTCCTGCTCGCAGGACTGCACTCGCCACTGGCGTTCCCGCGGTCGATCGGTGCGGAGGAGGCGCAGGACCGCAGCGCGGTCGACGGGCGCCCGATCGTCTACTGGCGATCGGGCTGCAAGTACTGCTTGCGGCTGCGGATCCGCTTGGGCCGCAACGCCCGTCGGCTGCACTGGGTCGACATCTGGCGCGACCCGGCCGGGGCGGCTGCGGTGAGGGCGGCCAACCAGGGCGACGAGACCGTACCGACCGTCGTGCTGGCGGGCCGCCCGCACGTCAACCCCGACCCGGAATGGGTGCGCTCACAGCTCTCCTCCTGACGGCCGCGCCATCGGCAGCGCGCCGCGCGGCAGGCGGAGATGGGCGTCCTCGCGCCCAAGAGGCGGCGCGCAGCGGTGATTCAGACTCGTCGACCTGAATGCGTTTCCTGGCGCTCATGAGATGCCCGGACCCGGGAACCGGCCGGAACGGTCGGGCCGGACTGAACGGTCGGACGGGGTTGAACGGCCGGACGGGACTGAACGGTCGGACCGGCCGGAACGGTCGACGGCGGCGTCGAAGACCGCGAGGAGGTCCGGAGGCGGGACGCCGATGAGGAAGGCCTCGGGGCCGCCGACGGCGATCTCGGCGGTGCGGTGCCGGTTCTCGAAGTCGTATCCGCTGCCGGAGAGGCGGCCGGTGAGGTGGTGCACCCGCTGGTTGGCGCTGCCGCGCAGGCCCCGGCCGTCGTCGCGGGCCTGTACTTACGGGCCGTCGACGAGGACGTCCACCTCGGCGAGGAGCCGGGGCACGCCCGGCGACGGCGGGTGCGACCGGAGCCGCTCCAACCGGTGTCCGGTGAAGCAGACGACGGAGAGCCCGGGGCGGGCCCGCCGCGCGAGGCGCGCCACCTCCGCCAGCCCGCCGGCCTGCTGCATGGGTTCGCCGCCAGAGAAGGTGAGGCCGTCGACCGCCGGGTCGGCGAGGAGCTCCGCGCACAGTGCGGCGGGGGTGGCCGTGCGGGCGGGCGTGGCGGGGATCCAGTCCGGGGACATGCAGCCGGGGCAGCTGAAGGGGCAGCCCTGGACCCAGACGACGGACCGCCAGCCGGGCCCGAGGGCGGTGGTGCCGACCCAGGTCGCCGCGACGCTGAGCGGCGCACCGACCGGGGGCGGGGCGTTCGCCGCCGGGCTGTGCGCGGGCGCGTGCCGTCGCGGCACAGCGGAATCGACCGTTTCTCGTACGCTGCTCACTGAATCCCCCGTACATGAGCCCCGGCTCGTTCGGACGAGCGTTTTTCGGGCTCCTCAGAATCCACCCGGGCAGAAGGGTGGTCAAGGGGCGCGGAACGGAATGCTGCACGCCCCTCAAATCGGCTTCACGCCTGCCGTCGACGCCGCTGCAATCCGGATTCCCGCTTTCCAATCCGCATAGCGGCAATTGCTCGTTGAACCCGGCTTTCGCGTCGGGCCGTCGACGCTGGAGCCCCACTTGATTACGCATGCACCACGGACAGAGCCGACCGCTGAGTTCCTCTGTGGGTGTAGATGTAGCCGCCGGACCGGGACAATCCCCGAAATCACCCGACGGCGGCGGGCCGGTACGACTACCGTACGGATGATGACGACCCAGCAGCCCGCCGACGGCTTCTACCTCCGCAACGCCGCCTCAGGCCTCGTCGTCCGCGACGGACACGTGCTCCTGGTCCGCGGGACCTGGCCCGACCCCGACTCGGAGAGCTACTGGCTCCCCGGCGGAGGCCAGGAGCCCGGCGAGACGCTGGCCGCCTGCGCCGAGCGCGAAGTCCTCGAAGAAACCGGCGTCCGTGTCACCGCGGTTCAGATGCTTCTCCTGCGCGAACGCATCGCCGGCAACCACCCGCAGAGCGGCATTCGCCCGAGGCCCGGTCACCACCGCGTCGAGGCCGTCTTCTGGTGCGAGATCCTCCACGAACCCGGAACGCTCGGCGGCACCAACCACGACGACGCACAGACCGGCGTCGAATGGGTCCCCCTCGACAAGGTCGCCGACCTGCCGATGATCCCGCCGTTCCTCCAACGGCTGCTCCCCGGTCTCGCCGCCGAGGCCGCGGCGGGAACGGCGCACGCGTTCTACGCCGGAGACATCGAATGACGCCCCGAACCACCGGCGTGCTCCCGGCGTGCCGAAGCCGCCCGCGAGGAGCAGGGAGCCCCGGCAACACCGCTGCGCCGCGCGCAGCGACCGCCGGGCGCATGCTAGACCCGCGCTCAGAAGCGTGGAGCGGAGCGACAGGCGGGGCTGCACGTCCGGCCGCCCGCCGCTCCGCCCACCCGTCTCGGCCCCCGGGTCAGCGGTTCTGCTGCCCGGCCTGAGCCAGGGTGCCGCAGTTTGTCTTGTACCGTGCCACGACGTAGCCGTCGATCTCGCCGCCCCAGTCGACGCACTTCCCCTTGGCGTCCAGGTAGACCGGCCCCGAGTACGAGGTGTAGAAGCCGTACTGTTCCTGCTTCGACTTCAGCTCTTGGTTGCGCTGAAGCCAGGAGCCCACCCACAGCCGCGAGCCGGTCGAGGCGTTCCGCTTGGTGACCACGCAGTTCTTGCCGGTGGCCGCGTTGTAGGCCAGGAAGACCGCCCCGCGGCCGGGGATCGGGATCTGGTTGACCTGCGCGTATCCGGTGCCGCACTCCTTGTTGTACGTGGCGGCGGCGCGAGCCGGAGCGGCGGTGGACGTTCCGGTGCCGGCCACGACCGCGGTGACGGTGGTGGCGGCGACCAGCACAGCGCCCGCAACGCGGGTACGTACAGCACGCTTCACTGTTCCTCCCGTAGAAGTCACAAGGTGCTTGGCGGTTGATGGTTGATGGAGGTACGCGGGACGGCCGTCTCCGTACCCACACAGACACCCCGCATCCCAAAGAAGTTGCACGCCCCTTCACCCTCACAACCCAAAACCGGCCACCACGTCAATCGGGCGGCTCCCCTGGCCGTTGGCCCAGTAGAGGGTCCGGCGGCTCCGGGGTCCGCGGGGGACGCACAGGCGGCCATTACTTCGGCGGGCCGCTGTTCGCCGCCGGAATCGCCGACGAACTCGAAATCGCCCTGCTGGAGCCGGCAGACGACTGGCTGACGGCCCTGCCCCACGAGTACACCCTGCGGAACGTCGTGTCCTCAACCTTGAGCGAGGCGCGACGCCTGACCCGACCGGCCTTCGTGAAGCCACCGAGCGACAAAAGCTTTCCGGCCGCAGTCCACACCGACGGCAGCACACTGCCCCGCACATCGGACCTGCCGCCGGACACACCGGTTCAGATCAGCGATGTCGTCACGTGGGCCAGAGAATTCCGCCTCTTTGTGCTGGACGGTGAATGCCGTACAGGCAGTCAGTACGCGACATTCGGGCGCTTGGACGCGGCTCCGCTGCGCGGCCATCCTGACGAGGAAGTCGTCCGAGAGTTCGCAAGCAACCTGCTGGCCGCGCACAGCCATACGCTGCCCAGCGCGGCCGTCCTCGACGTGGGTCTGCTGTCGGCATCCGGCGGTGACGCCCACGGCTGGGCTGTAGTCGAGGCCAACATGCCGTGGTTCGCCAACTGCTACGCATCGGATCCTGATCGAGTCCTCGACGTGGTGCTGCGAGCGGCCGGCCCACGGTCACGGCTGGCTGCCCGGGACCGCGGTTTCTGCCGTCACCTCAAGGACTCATGAGCGAGTCAGCCGAGAACTGGAGGAGTCCGCCGAGGACGGCTGCACCCTGCCGCTCCGGCCCCTACGCGCTCAGGCAGCCTGTCCCGTGGCGGCGACGACCAGTTCCCGCAGGGTGACGCGCTGGGGCAGCCGGTATGCGTAGGTGATCGCGGAGGCTACGTCCTCCGGGGTGAGGATCTCTACCGAGTCCTTGAACGCCTGGTAGTCGGTCTTGACGGCCTCGTCCGTCGTGTGGGACAGCAGTTCCGTCTCGACGGCACCGGGGGCGATGGTGACGACGCGGACGCCGTGCGGGGAGACCTCCTCCCGGAGGCTTTCGGACATGCCGTGCACCGCGAACTTGGTGCCGCTGTAGACCGTGTGGTGGGCGTACGACTTGCGGCCGGCCACCGAGCTGACGTTGATCACCGTGCCGTGACGGCGCTCGATCATGCCGGGCAGCACGGCCCGCACGCCGTTGAGCAGTCCCCGCACGTTCACGTCGAGCATCCGGTCCCACTCGTCCACGGGCTGCCGGTCCACCGACCCGAGCAGCATCACGCCGGCGTTGTTGACCAGCAAGTCAGCCGGTCCGTAGAGGGCTTCGGCCTCCCGGACGGCGTCCGCCAGCGCGGCGCCGTCGGTGACGTCGACGGACTTGACCATGGTGTCCGGCAGCCCCAGTGCCTCCAGGCGTGCGGTGTTGCGGCCCAGGAGCAGCAGCGGGTGGCCTTCCCCGGACAGTGCGCGGGCAGTGGCGGCGCCGATGCCGGAGCCGGCTCCGGTGACGATGGCGAGGGGCTGTGCGAAGTACGGGAAGCGCGGGGAGTGCGGGAAGTGTGCCGGGTGCGTGTTCATGCCTCCAGCATCAGCCGAGGTGATCAGTTGAACAACGGCCGTTCGCGAAACGATCGATAACCTGCAGGTTATGGAACGACGAGACCTTCAGATCTTCCTCACGCTCTGCGACGAGCTGCACTTCGGCCGCACAGCGGAACGGCTGCACGTCTCGCAGGCGAGGGTCAGCCAGACCATCAAGCAGTTGGAACGGCGCATAGGCACCGCCCTCTTCGACAGGACGAGCAGGCGCGTCTCCCTGACACCGGTCGGCGAACGGCTGCGGGACGACGTGCGCCCCGCCTACGAGATGATCGAGGCTGGCGTGGCCCGGGCCGTCGCCGCGGGGCGGGGCATGGCCGAACCGCTGAGGGTGGGCTTCACCAGCCCGCTGGCGGGCGAGCTGGTGATGGCCGCCGCCACCGCGTACCGCGAGCAACATCCGGCGGCGGGCGAGGTCCTGCTCCACGAGACGGCGCTCTCCGATCCCCTAGGCCCCCTCCGCGACGGCACCCTCGATCTCGTCCTCGCACAATTCCCCGTCATGGAAGACGACTTGCGCACCGGGCCCGTCCTCATCTCCGACACCCGTGTCCTGGCCGTCTCCACCCGGCACCCGCTCGCCGGCCGCTCCTGGGCCGCGTACGAGGATCTCGCCACCGACAAGGTCCTGACCCTCTCGGGCGCCCTCCCCGCGTACTGGCTCGACCATCTGATCCCGCCCACCACGCCCGCCGGACGACCCGTCGAGCGCGGCCAGGAGGCGGCCACCCGCCAGGAGCTCCTCACGCTCGTCGGCGCCGGCCGCGGCATCCATCCGACCGCCGCTCACGAAGCCCGCTACTACGCCCGCCCCAACGTCAGCTACGTGCCCTTCTGTGACGCGCCACCGCTGGAGTACGGCCTGGTCTGGCGCGCGTGCACCGAGACGTCCCGTGTCCGCGCCTTCGCCGACGCGGCGGAGAACGTCGTGCGGCGGCATGACGGCCCGACCAACGTCTGTTCGGATTGTCGCTGAGCACCTTTCCACCCGCCCGTCAGGGAGGGCGCGTCCGGAATCGACCGACTCCTTCATCGCCCTCCTGGCATGCCGTCAGCATTGCCTTCACTTCAATCCATTGCAACGTATCGTTGCGTTCAATCTCTACGCCATTGCATCAATTCCATAGCTCTCACCAGGGAGAACACCTCTCAGATGATTGACGTATTCATGAACGCAACGTAGCTTTCGTGTTCGTCAAACACGTACTATCGCGAGATGAGGAACAGCCATGCCTGAATCCATCCACACCGTCACGGCCCTGCCGACGACGCGTCAGCCGGGCTGCCCCTTCGACCCGCCGGCAGAGCTGATCGACGCCCACCGGCACGGTTCCGTCAGCCGCTTCATCCACCCCGGCGGGAGGCCCGGCTGGCTGGTCACCGGGTACGACCTGGTCCGGTCGGTCCTGGCCGACCCGCGGTTCAGCGCGCGCAAGGAGCTCCTGAACGTGGGTGACTTCGAGGTTCCTCCGGCGCCGCCCGGCGAGTTCCTGCTCATGGACGATCCGCAGCACCGCCGCTACCGCAAGCCGCTGGCGGGCAAGTTCACCGTGCGGCGCATGCGGCAACTCACCGAGCGCATCGAGCAGATCACCACCGACTGCCTGGACGCCATGGAGAAGGCCGGGCCGCCGGCGGACCTGGTGACCGCGTTCGCCAAGCCCATCCCCACCATCATCATCTGTGAGCTGCTGGGCGTGCCGTACGAGGAGCGCGGGTTCTTCCAGGAGAACATCGACTCCTTCCTCGGCGGGGAGACGAGCGAAGAGGAGCTGATAGCGGCCTACACCGCGACCCAGGACTACCTCGCGCAGCTCGTGGCCGCCAAGCGCGCGAACCCCACCGACGACGTGCTCAGCGACCTCACCGACAGCGATCTGACGGACGAGGAACTGCAAGGAATCAGCCTGATCCTGCTGGTGGCCGGGCTCGACACCACCGCGAACATGCTGGCACTGGGCACCTTCGCCCTTCTGCAGCACCCGGACCAACTGGCCGCCCTGCGCGCCGAACCCGAGCTCACCGACCAGGCCGTGGAAGAACTGCTGCGGTATCTCACCGTCGCCAAGACGTCCATGAGGACGGCGCTGGAGGATGTCGAGCTGGGCGGCCGGACCATCGAGGCCGGCACGACGGTCGTCCTGTCGTCCAATACCGCCAACCGCGACCCCGAACGCTTCCCCGACCCCCACGTACTCGACCTCCGGCGGCAGCACGGCGGTCACCTGGCCTTCGGCCACGGCGTCCACCAGTGCCTGGGGCAGCAACTGGCCCGCATCGAGATGCGCGTCGCGTTCCCCGCGCTGATCAACCGCTTCCCCGCACTGCGTCTGGCCGTGCCGGCGGAAGAGGTTGCCCTGCGCCCGGAGACCGCGGACATCTACGGGGTCAAGAGCCTTCCGGTCACCTGGGACGTATGACCTCGGTCCCGTCCCGCGCGATCCCGCCCGACCGGAGTAGCGGATTTTTTGATGATATTCATAAGCGAGCAAGACGCGTAAGAGAGGCAGCAGTCATCGCGTGACCGTGACGACCGTGCCGTAGCTGTACCGGGGACCAGGGGGACAGCCGTATCCGGGAAGGCATCCGGACGCTGCATCCGGGGGAACCCGGGGGGACAGGGACGAGAGCAATGACCGCCGACACCGTGCGTTTCTCCGTGCTGGGTCAGCTGCGGGCATGGCGCGGCGACCGCGAGCTCGGTCTCGGGCCTCGGCAGCAGCGGACCCTGCTCGCGCTGCTGTTGCTCCGGCAGGGCGAGCCGGTGACGGCGGCAGCGCTGGTGGCCGAGGTGTGGGGCGAGGACTCGCCGCCGCGGGCCGTGGGAACCCTGCGCACGTACGTGTCGCGGTTACGCAAGCTCCTGGAGCCCGGGCGGGACGCCGGCTCGGCTCCTGGCCTCCTCGTCTCCGTCTTCGACGGCTACGCGGTACGCGTGCCCCGGAGCGCGATCGATGTGGGCGAGTTCGAGACCTTCGTCGCCGCTGCGGAGGGCGAACGAATAGCCGGCCGCCCGGCCGAAGCCCGCGACCTGCTCGGCTCCGCCCTCGCCCTGTGGGGCGAGGAGCCCTTGCGCGGGCTGTCCGGGCCCGGCATCGAGGCGCAGCGGGCACGGCTCGCCGAGCGCAGGCTGGCCGCACTGGAGAACCGGCTCGCCCTCGACGTGGAACTCGGCCGGCACGCAGCCGTGCTGGGCGAACTGCTGGCGCTCGCGGAACGCCACCCGCTGCGGGAGCCCCTGCACGCGCTGCTCATGCGGGCACTGGTGCTGTGCGGACGGCCGGACGAGGCGCAGGCGGCGTACGCGCGCATCCGCCGTGCGCTGGCCGAGGAGTTCGGGCTCGATCCCGGGCCCGAGCTCTCCGCCCTCGCCCGCGACATCGCCGCCGGCGGCGCCCTCGCTTCGCCGTATCCGGCCGCCGCCGAGCGGAAGGGCAGGGAGCCGGACGGCTTCCCCTGCCCCGCCCAGCTCCCGGGCGACATTCCGGACTTCACGGGCCGCACCGGTGCGGTGCGCAACGTGTGCGAGCTGCTCGCCGCTCCCCCGGGGTCGGCGGCCACCGTCGTGGCCGTGTCCGGTCTGGGCGGCATCGGCAAGAGCGCGCTGGCCCTGCACGCCGCGCACCGGATGCGGGCGAGCTTCCCGCACGGGCAGCTGTACGCGGACCTCCGGCGCCCGTGCGGGCACCCCGTCGCCCCGGGCACAGCACTCGGGTCGTTCCTGCGCGCGCTCGGCGTCGCCGATGCCGGCATCCCTGCCGGGACCGCCGAGCGTGCCCTCCTCTTCCGTGCCCGGTTGGCGGACCGGCGCATGCTCGTCGTCCTCGACAACGCCGCCGGCGAGGACCAGGTCCGCCCCCTGTTGCCGGGCACGCCTTCCAGCGCCTTCCTCGTCACCAGCGGCGTCAAACCGACCTGGCTGTACGGCGCCCGGTTCGTCCACCTCGACGTCATGGCGCCCGACGAGGCGCTCACCCTGCTCGGGCAGGTGATCGGCCCGGAACGGGCCGCCGCCGAGCCGGCGGAGTGCGCCCGGCTCGTGGAGGCGTGCGGCTTCCTGCCGCTCGCCGTGCGCATCACGGCCGTACGTCTGGCCACCCGTCCCTCGTGGACCGTCGCCTCGCTCGTGGAGCGGATGGCGGAGGGAGAGGGACGGCTGGCCGAGCTCAGGGTCGCGGGCCTCTCCGTGGAAGGTGTCTTCCGCCGGGAGTACGAGCGGCTGCCCGCGCCGCTGCGGCGGGCCTTCCGGTTGCTGCCCCCGGCGGACAGGCCGGACGCCGCCTTCCGGGCCGCCGACGTCGCGGCCTCCCTCGGCAGGCCGCCGCACGGCGCCGAAGAGCTGTGCGAGTCGCTGGTGGACATCAGCCTGCTGGAGTCACCCGCGCCGGGCTGGTACCGGTTCCACAGCTTGCTGGCCGAGTTCGCGCGCACGTGCGCCGGCCCTGACACCGGCGTGCGGACAACAGCCGGTTCCGGACCGCGAGGTGCCGTACAGCAGCGTTCGGTACCGCAAGGGTCCGTCCAGCAGCGTTCCGGACCGCAAGGGTCCATACAGCAGCGTTCCGTACAGCAGCATGACGCCGCCGTGCCGTTCACCGCCCCGCCCGGCACGGCGGCGCACATCCTGCGGAGCCGCCGACTCAGGGCGGCGGCGTACGCGCGTGCCACCGCCCGCGCCAACGCGCGGGACGGCTCCCGGTACGAGGCGATGCCGGGCGCGACGCCCTCCCGCGCGTCAGGGCCCTCCGACCAGGCCTCGTGCACGGCCTGCGCTTCGTAGCCAAAGAGCCACCCGTACCGCGCCACCCACCCCCAGCCCGGAGTGCAACGTGCCCTCTTCCCCGTATTCCCCCTATCCCGATGCCACCGATGCCCCTACCCCTCGTCCCCGGCTGTCCTTCCGCATCCTGGGCCCCGTACAGGCGGTCGTCGACGGCACCGAGACGGACATCCGGCCGCCGCTGCGCGCTGCCGTGCTGGCCGCCCTGCTGCTGCGGCAAGGGCGGCGCGGATCCACGGCGGCGCTCGTCGAAGACGTGTGGGGCGACGCCGCGCCCTCGCGCGCTGTCGGCGCGCTGCGCAGCCACGTGTCCAGCCTGCGCGGGCTGCTGGAGCCCGGACGTGCTGCGCGCACCCCGGCCCGGGTGCTGGTCTCCCACGACGAGGGGTACGCGCTGCGCCTGGAGCCGGGCGCCCTGGACCTCGCGGAGTTCGACCGGCTGACGGACGCGGCCGGGCGGGCGCGCTCCGCCGACCGGCCGCAGGAGGCGCGCGCCTTGCTGGACGCGGCGCTGCGGCTGTGGCGGGGCGAGCCCTTGGCGGGCGTACCCGGCCCGTACGCCGACGCCCAGCGGGCCCGGCTCGCCGAACGGCGCCTCCGCGCCGTCGAGGCACGCTGGGAGGCGGAACTCGCCCTGGGCGGGCACGCCGCGGCGATCGACGCGCTGCGTGCCCTGGCGGAGGAACACCCGTCGCGGGAGCGGACGCAGGAGCTGCTGATGACCGCCCTGTACGAAGCGGGCCGGCAGGCAGAGGCGCTGGAGGTGCACGCCCGGGCCGCTCGCGCGCTGCGGGCCCGCGGGGCGGTGCCCGGTCACGCGCTGGAGCGGGTCCACCGGCGTGTCCTGGCCGGGGCCGCGGTCAATGCGTCCGCCCCGGCGGCCGGGGGCGTTGCGGCCCTGCGCCTGCCGCCGGGGACGGCCGACTTCACCGGGCGCGAGGACGCCGTCGAGCAGCTGCGCAGCGCGCTGGATCGCGGCCGGGTCGTGGCCGTCAGCGCCGTGAGCGGCATGGGCGGCGTCGGGAAGACCGCTCTTGCGGTGCACGTGGCGCACAGCCTGCGCGCGCGGTTCCCCGACGGGCAGCTGTTCGTCGACCTGCGGGGCACCGACGCCGCGCCCGCCGAACCGGCCCGGGTGCTGGGCGACTTCCTGCGGGCCCTGGGCGTGGTTCCCGGGCGCGTCCCCGCGCTGCCGGCCGAGCGGGCTGCGCTGTACCGCTCGCTGATGGCGGATCGCCGGGTGTTCGTGGTCCTGGACAACGCCCGCGACCTGGACCAGGTGCGCGACCTGCTGCCGGGCGGTGCGGGCTGCGGCGTGCTGGTCACCAGCCGCACGCGGCTGGCGGGGCTGCCCGGCGCCACCCTGGTCGACCTGCGGGAGCTGGCCGGGCACGAGGCGTGGGCACTGCTCGTCCGGCTCGTCGGCGAGCGGCGCGTGCGGGCCGAGGAGGAAGCCGCCCGGCAGCTCCTCGACAACTGCGGGCGGCTGCCGCTGGCGATCCGCATCGTCGCGGCGCGGCTGGTGGCGCGGCCCGCGGCCTCCGTCGCGCAGACCGCGCGGGCGCTCGCCGACGAGCGGCTGCGCCTCGCCGAGCTGTCGGGCGACACCGACGACGTCGAGACCACCTTCCGGCTGGGCACCGGCCTGCTGGACGCCGAGCAGCTGCGGGCGTTCCGGCTGCTCGCCCTGCCCGACGTCCCCGAAGTGAGCCGCGCGTCCGCGGCGGTCCTGCTCGACCGCACCGAGCGGCAGGCCGAGGACCTGTGCGAGGCCCTGGTCGACCTGAGCCTGCTGGAGTCCGTGGGCCCGGGCCGCTACCGCTACCACGACCTGCTGCGCCTGTACGCGCGCAAGACCGCGGCCGAGGAGATACCCGCCGGTGAGCGCGACGGTGCGCTGCTGCGGCTCCTGGAGGCCTACCTCGTCCTCGCCCGCGCCGCCTACCGCGCCGCCACGGCGGGTGACGCCTTCCCCCTCACCCTCACTCAGGTGTCTTCCGTACGGGGCCGCTTCGCCACGCAGGACGCCGCCACGACGTGGCTGCTCGACGAGCTCTCCGCGCTCCTCTCCCTGACGGAGCAGGCCGCGCGCCATCCCCGCATCCCGGTCGCGATCGCCGCCGAGCTGCTGCTGGCCTCCGACCCGCTGGGCCGCCACGCCGACCAGCCGCACGGCCTGGAGCGGGCGGCGCGGGCCGTCCTGGAGGCGGCCGAACGCTCCGGCGAAACAGGCGCCGAGGCCGTCGCGCACTACATGCTGGGCGGCGCCCACGCCCAGCGCTTCGACCTGGCCGCGGCCATGCGGCACTTCCAGGTTACGGCCGGCATCTGCCGCCGCGAGGGACACTCGACGCTGCTCGCGCTCACCCTCGCCGTCCTCGCGGGCGCCGCCCTGGGCCTGCACGACTTCCCGGGCGCGCTGGAGCACCTCACCGAGGCCCTGCCGCTGGCCGAGGCGGCGCAGAGCCC
Organism: Streptomyces sp. URMC 127; assembly: GCF_051386535.1. Taxonomy (NCBI): domain Bacteria; kingdom Bacillati; phylum Actinomycetota; class Actinomycetes; order Kitasatosporales; family Streptomycetaceae; genus Streptomyces; species Streptomyces sp. URMC 127. Next base: position 86,056 of record NZ_JBPQTW010000001.1, on the reverse strand, counting down.
CGGCTGCGTCGCGTACGTCCGTGGCTTCCTGGGCCTCGCCCAGCTGGCGACCGGGTCGCCGGAGGCCGCGCTGGAGTCGGGCCGGGCCGCGGTCGCGGTCACCGAGGCCTCCGGCGACCGCGAGGGACAGGCCCAGGCGTTGCGCGTGCTGGGCCAGATCTGCCTGTGGCTGGGCCGTCCGGACGAGGCGCTGGACCGTCTCACCCGCAGCCTGGAACTCTGGCGCGCCACCGGCTCCCGCTTCCGCGAGTCCCTGGGGCTGAGCCTGCTCGCCGAGGCCCACAACCTCCTGGGCCGGCCCGAGGAGGCCGCCGCGTGCGCCCAGGAGGCCAGGGAGAGCGCCGAGCAGTACGGCGGCGGCTACCTGCTGGGCCGGGCCCTGGCCCAGCTCGGCCACGCATGCGCGGCACGCGGCCGGACGAGCCAGGCGGCCTTCCACTACCGGGAGGCGCACGCCCTGTTCGACCGGCTGGGGATGCCGGAGGCCCGTGAGATCGCGGCTCGGCTGCAGCAGACCGGCTGACCGCTGCAGCAGACCGGCTGACCGACGTAGCCGGAACACCAGAGCCGGACCACCGGAGCTGGAGCACCGGCGCCCGCCGAGACCTCGGCGGGCGCCGGTTTTTTCATGCCCGCGCGATGACGTCACAGGCCTGCCGGCAGTCCGTTGACGCAATCCGTTGATGCAATCCGTTGACGCGTGGTTGATCGAACGCGGATCCGGCGGTGACACGCTCATCGAGCCCGCCCTACGGCCCCGTTCCCCCGAGACCAGTACCTCAATGATCGACCGTACGGTGGTGCGGTCTTCTGCCCGGCGCCCAGCGGTGCCCAGGGGCCCGCCCCGATGGCCGGTTGCTACGGCTTCCGCGCCGTCGAGGACCTGCGTGTCCCACCCACGACGCCCCGGCCGGCGCCGAACCGACTACCACCCCCTGGAAAGGTCACCCATGAGCTTCCCGGACACCGGGCGCGAGGTGCTCACGCAGAACACCGGGCTCCGCGAGCCCCCTGGCTCGCCCCGGTCCCGAACAGCCTGACTTTCCACCCGCCGTGCCGGGGCTGGATGGCCGAGGCGCTCTGCGCGGCCCTGGACGGCCGAGTGCTACGGGTCGGGTGCGGGTTCGGCGGGCAGGACGCCTGCCGCGTGCTGTCCCCCGGGCACTGAGCCGCGCCCGTAGCCGCTCCCCTGTTCGCGCAGGCCTGTTCGCGCCGCAACACCGTCCCAGGAACCCCGCCCCCAGCAGCAAATACAGGAAATACCGGAAGAATCCGCCATGCGCATCCTCCTCACCGGGGCGACCGGCCTCGTCGGCACGGCCGTCACCGACCGCCTGATCGCCACCGCCCCGCCCGGCACCGAGCTCGTCCGCGCCGCACGCCGCAACGCCCACGTGCCACTGATCCGCTGGGACATCGGCGCCGAACCGCCGCCGGCGGAGCTGGCCGACCGCTGGGACGTCATCGTGCACACCGCCGCCTCGAACCGCTGGACCATGACCCGTGCCGAGGCCATGCACGCCAACGTCCGCCCCCTGCGCGCCGTCCTGGCCCTGGCCGGCCCCGAGACCCACGTCGTCCACGTCTCCACCGCCTCCGTCGGTGGCGTGCGCAGCCCCGAGGACCTGAGCGACGCCGAGTTCGAGGGCTACGGCAACGGCTACGAGTGGTCCAAGGCCGTCTGCGAGGAGATCGTCACCACCGAGCACCTCGGCCCTGCCACCGTGATCCGCCCGCCCCTGGTCGTGGGTTGCCGCGCCGACGGCCGCATCTCCCGCTTCTCGGGCCTCTACACCCTCTTCCCGGCCCTGGTCTCCGGTCTCGCCGCCGTCGTGGTGGGCGACCCGGACGGCTACGCCGAGATCAGCCCGCTCGACGAGGTCGCCGACGCCGTCGCGGCGGCCGCCCTGGGCCCCGCCCCGGCCGTACTGCGCACCGAGACCGTCGCCGCGGGCGGGGCCGGCCTGCGCCTGAGCACCCTCATCGACATCACCTGCGACACGATCAACACCTTCCGGGCCGCTCACGGCGCCGGCCCCATCGCCACGCCGCCGGTGGTCTCCACCGACAGATGGAACTCCTTCTTCCTCCCCCTTGCCCGGCAGGAGCTCTCGCCGGTGCAGCAGCAGGCCGTCAGCCTGCTCGCCATGTTCCAGAGCTGCACCAGCATGGCCGAGCCCTTCGAGCCCACCCGCCCCGTACGCGACCCGGGCGAGGTGCTGGCCGCGTCCGTACGTCACTGGGCCCGCAGCAACCCCCGGCAGGCCCTGGCCGCGCCCAGCCCCTGGACCCTCGTTGCGGCCAGCAGCCAGGAGAAGCCCTGACCGTGCACGCGCTTCCGACCAGCGGCAGCCCCGGCCCCGACCCCGGTCCGCCACCAGCAGCCTCCACCCCGGGCCGGACAGCGGCCGGCACTCGGAGCCGTACGGCGGGCCGCATCCCGTGCCCGGGAAGGCGGCCCGCCGACCGGTGGGGCGGTCAGGGCACGAACTGCACGCTGTTGAGCGAATCGCTGCCGACGTCCAGGGTGCCGTGGGCCGGCACGTCCCGGACGACGCCGCTGCCGCAGACCGTGCTGTTGTAGACCTTCGCCCGGGTGTTGGTGTTGTTCTCGACCCTGGAGGCCGCGAATTCGAAGAAGAAGCAGGTGTTGTTGGGCGGGTCGACGAAGTTGCCCACCAGTCCGCTCGTGTTCCGGTAAGTGAACGAGCCGGAGGCGGCCTGGGCGCTGGTGGAAAGGCCCGTGGCCAGGACGAGGGCCGTGCCGAGGGCCAGGGCTGCCCGGCCGGTTCGCGAGAGTACTGGGTTCATGGTGTTCGCACCGTCCTTTGCCTTCAGCCGAACTTGATGCTCTGCGGCCGGTCGCCGCCGAATTCGAGCCTTGTTCCCTTGAACACGAACACGAGGAAGTCCGTGCAGCCCCGGTCCCGGTACAGCGCGGCGTCCGTCCCGGTGCCGTTGCTGACCTTCACCGCCGGGGAGTCGAAGAAGATGCACTCACCGTCGGGTGGGTTTTCCCGCCGGTGCTCCACTCCCTGTGAGTCCGTGTACGTCAGGACGCCGATGGCCGCCGAGGATCCGCCCGGGAACCCGCCGAGGAGAGCGAGTGCCGTGGCCGGGACCAGCACCGTCCGTCTCGCCCGCCCCGCGAGTCCTGCCCGTGTGCCGCGCATGCCGGTCAGCCCCCCAACTTGGCGCTGCGCGGCTTTGCCCCGCCGAATACCAGGGACGAGCCCGCGTGGATGTTGATGAGGAAGGTGCTCTCCTCGCACAGGCTTCCGGTGAAGAGCCTGCCGTCCGTGTCCGTGAAGTTCGCGACGCTGACCGCTTCGGCGGTGAAGCTGTAGCAGACACCGTTGGTCGGGTTGTCCTTCGCGTGGTCGATTCCGCTCGAATCCCGGTAGCTCAGCGTGCCATTGGCCGCCCGGGCCTCGGCGGAGAGCCCCGTGATGAGGGCGAGCGCGGCGCCGAAGACCGCGACCGGTCTCGCGGTGCGCCGCAATGCGCGCCTCAGGGTTTCCATGGGTGCGTTCCCCCTTTCCGGTCCTTCGCCGGTGCGAAGGCCTTGAGTCGAGAGTCCGCCGATTTCAAGATTTCTTGAAGAGTCGGTCGCTGTCATCACCCGTTCGGCTCATACAGCCGGTGCGTCTTCCGGGATTTCGGATGGCCGGCGTGACGGCTCGGGACCGCGCATGACGGGCCGGTCGTCCTCCGGGCCGAGGACGGCTCGCCCGTGCGGCGGAGGCGGTCGGTCCTCGCGGGCGATGATCAAGGAGCGGCGCGGCGGCCAGGATGATCACGTCGGATCACGGACCCACGGACAACGAACAACCAACAACGCCAACTCCCCAGGAGCAACAGTGATTTCCTCCCGTCGCAAGACCGCCGCCGTGCTCGCCGCGCTCGCCGTGGCCGTCACCCTGACCGGTGCCGCCACCGCCTCCGCCTACGCCGAGCGCCACGAGGAGCGCAAGCCCGCCGTGACCAGCGCGGCCTCGGCCCCGACCACGGCCTCGGCCTCCACCGCAAGCGTGACCGGGAGCGCGGCCTTCGAGCTCCCCTTCTACAAGGACAAGGACGTCCGCTCGTTCAGCTTCGACGTGCACGGCGCCCCGTACACCCGCCCCCTGCCGGGCGCGCCCACCGGCCTGCCCGCCGACGCCAAGGGCACGATCAAGATCTCGCACTACTCGGCCGACCGGAAGACCACGTACACCTCCGAAGGCAGAGTGGACTGCCTCGTCACCGGCCCGCACACCGCAACCGTGACGGCGATCGTCACCAAGGTGAGCCCGGGCATGCCGGCGGACATGGTCGGCAAGCGCGTCGGCCTGAGCGTCTACGACGGCGGGAAGGGGGAGCCCGACCGCGTCGGGTTCTCCTGGGACGGCGTGAACCTCACCGACAAGGGCGAGGACTCCCCCGTCGGCACCTGCATGGCCCCGGCCCCGTACGCGCCCGTCGTCAAGGGCGGCTACACCGTCAAGCACGCCGAGCTGCCGGCGCCCCCGCAGAAGAAGTGACCACGCTGGCCACCCTTCGACGCAACCGGCTCGGAGGCGACGCCACCGGTACGGCTGCCGCAAGGCGAAGGCCGCCTCGTTGCCCGCGCGAGGCGGCCGCCTTGTGGCCGGCGGAGCAACGTACGGCATGGCGTCATCCGTGGCTACGGGACGGTTCCGGCTTGTGCTGCGACGTCCGGTCCCGCCCGGGCAGCAGGAGCGGGGTGGCCAGGATGAGCAGTCCCGCGGTCGTGAGAACGGTGCGGGGGCCGGTGAGGTCGGCGAGCAGCCCGCCGAGTGCGGTGAGGGCGGCGATGGACGCCTGCTGGCCGATCGACCAGGCCGACAAGGTGCGGGCGACGAGATGCCTCGGGGTGCGTTCGAGCCGGTAGGTGGCGAGCACCGGGGTGTACAGGCTCATGTTGATGACGATCGCCAGCTCGACGGCGATCACGGTGACGAGTCCGGCGACACCGGGGCGGACGAATGCCAGGCCGATCAGCCAGACGGCGCGCAGGGTGCCGGCGGTCCGGAAGACCCGGTACCGGCCGTAGCGGGCCACGACCCGCCGGGCCAGCCGGGAGCCGATCAGCCCGCCGAGGCAGGGGGCGGCGAAGGCGAGGCCGTACTGCCACGGCGCGAAGTAGAGCCGGCGGAGCATAAGTACGGCGAGCACCGGCTCCGTGGCCATGATCAGGCCGGAGACGAGCATGTTGTTGAGGTAGAGCGCCCGCAGAGCGGGATCGCCCATGATGTGCCGCCAGCCGTCGAGCACCGCGCCCGCCCGCATCCGGTTGCCGCCGGCCGGGCGCGGTGCTTCCTCCCGGCCGCGGATCGCGGTGATGGCCAGCGCGGAGAGGAGGTAGCTGAGCGCGTCGGCCACCACGGTGGTGACCGGCCCGGACAGGCCGATCGCCGCCCCTCCCAGTGGTGGTCCGACCGCGATGGAGCTCCAGCTCGTGGACTCGAACCGAGCGTTGGCCACGAGCAGGTCGTCCGGCCGGACGAGGGCCTTGAGACAGGCGCCGCTCGCCGCACCGAACGCGATCTTGGCCGCGGCGATCACGATCGAGACCACGAGCAGCTGGACGAAGCCGAGCCGGCCGAAGGCGTACGCGACCGGGATCGTCGCCATGGCCACGAACCGGATCAGATCCATGGCGATCATGACCGGGCGCTTGCGCCGGAACTCCACCCACGGTGCGAGCGGCACCGCGATCAGCGCGCCCACCGCAGGTCCCACCGCGGACAGAGCGGAGACCTCCGCGGGGCCCGCGTGCAGCACGAGTACGGCGATCAGCGGCAAGGCCCCGAACCCCAGCCCGGACCCGTACGCGCTCACCGCGTACGCCGCCCACAGCCAGCCGAACGGCCGGCCCAGCCGCCTCCTGCCCACCATGCTCAGCGCACTCCCTCGACGCCCCGGCCGAACAAACCAACGTTGACCAGCGAGAGCTAATCGGGCAGCGCAGCAGCAGGTCAAACAACCGTCCTGCCTGCCATGCACAACCACAGGTTGTTCACTAGGCTCGGTCGGCGTGGATCTCGAAGCAGTGCGCACCTTCGCCGCCATCGCGGAAGCCGGCCAGTTCCAGAAGGCCGCCGTCGACCTGTCGGTCACCCAGCAGGCCGTCTCCAAGCGCGTCGCCGCACTGGAGCGCGACCTCGGCGTGCGGCTGTTCACCCGCACGCCGCGCGGCGCCGACCTCACCATCGACGGGCAGGCGTTCCTGCCCCACGCACGCGAGCTGCTGCGCGTCGCCGAGCGCGCTGTCACCTCCGTGCGCCCCGGCCGCCGTCCACTGCGCGTCGACATCATCGCCTCGCGCGGCGCGGCGTCGGGCCTGATGCGCGGCTTCCACCGTGCCCACCCCGAGATCGACCTCGACGTGGTGATGCTGCTCGAAATCGAGGCGGCCGTCACCGCCATCCGCTCCGGTGCGATCGACGCGTCCTTCCGCGCCGTCACCGCGCCGGGCCTGCCCCTGCCCGAGGACATCGAGTCCGTCCGGGTCCTCGACGAGCCGCTCCAGCTGCTCACCGGCCCCGCGCACGCGCTGGCCGGCGCCAAGTCGGTGACCGTCGCCGAGCTGGCCGGGCACCGGATCTGGATGCCCGGCATCGTTCCCGGCAGCGAGTGGGGCGCCTACTACGACGATCTCGTCGCCGCATTCGGACTCACCATCGAGGCGACGGGCCCCAACTTCGGCTCCGACGCGCTCCTCGACACCATCGCCGACACTCCGGCCCTGGCCACCTTCATGAGCGAGCAGACACGGCTCGTCTGGCCCGCCGGCCACGGCCTGCGCCGCATCCCGGTCACCGACCCGACGCCCGTCTACCCGCACTCGCTCCTCTGGCACCGCGACAATCCCCACCCGGCGCTGGCCACCCTCCGCGCCCACCTCGCCGCCACAGCGACCGACCACGACACCGCGGGGACCTGGGCGCCGGACTGGGTGATCCCACGCTCAAGCTGATTCGGCACTGAAACCGATCCCACGCTGAAGCCGATTCCGCGCTGAAAGCGATTCCGTCCTGAAGGCGATTCCGTCCTGAAGGCGATTCCGCGCTGAACGACGCCGTGTCAGCCGGCGCCGTGTCAGCCGGCGCCCGCGCCGAGCCCGTTCAGGAGCGTGTCGACCACTGTGTCGGCGGCCCGGGCGGGGCTGAGCTCGGTCAGCTGGTGCGAGGCGATCTTCATAAGCTGCGGCAGGACCGCGCTCACCCACCCGTCCGGCAGCCCCGAGCGGAGCAGTCCCTCGTCCGTGGCGCGGCGCAGGAAGTCGTCGAGCTCGCGGACCGAGCGCTCGCGCCGCTTACGGACGGGCTCGTCGGCCAGCATCCGGCTCAGTTCCACCGGCCACGTGCGGTTGACGCCGATGATGCCCTCGACATAGCGGTGCAGGGCCACGGCGACCGGGGCCTCGCGCAGCCGGGCGTCCTCGGTGGCCTGCTCGATGGCCGACAGGCGCGCCTCGTAGATGGCAGCCAGCAACTCTTCGCGCGAGGCGAAGTTCCGGTAGACGGTGCGCCGGTCCACGCCGGCCTCCGCCGCGATGGCGGCGATGCTCGCGGCCGGATCGGCGGCCAGGAGACGTGCACCGGTCCTCATGACCGCTTCCAAGTTGCGCGCTGCGTCGGCTCTCACCCCCACAGGATAACCGGATCTGCAGCGGAAAACCCCACCTACCGCAACCCTTATGTGGCCACTACAGCAAGAAGCGCTACATTAGCGTGACAGTTTAATGAGGCGGTTACCAGCTACGGCTACGGCTACGGCTACGGAGAAGCCTCAGCTACGGGCAGGAGAGACAGCACGTGATCACGTACAACAAGCTCTTCATCGGTGGCACCTGGACGGAGCCGAGCGACCCCGAGCCGCTCGTCATCCTCTCCCCGCACGACGAGTCGGTCATCGGCCGCGCCGTCCAGGCCCGGCCGGCCGACGTCGACCGCGCAGTGGCCGCCGCCCGCGCCGCCTTCGACGAAGGCACCTGGCCGAACACCCCGCCGGCCGAGCGGGTCGCGGTGCTGCGCCGACTCAACGCCCTGCGCGAGGCCCGGGCGGAGGAGATCGCAGCCCTGATCAGCGCCGAGAACGGCTCCGCGGGCTGGTTCACCCGCGCCGGGCAGCCGGGCCTGTCCCGTCAAGCCGACGCCTACCTGAAGGCGGCCGAAGACCTGGCATGGGAGGAGGTGCTGTCCCCCACCGACCCCGCGGCCACCGTCCGCAGCATCGTCCGCCGGGAGGCCATCGGCGTCGTCGCCGCCGTCATCCCGTGGAACTCACCGTTCTCGGCCGCCATGGCGAAGATCGTTCCAGCGCTGCTGGCCGGAAACACGGTCATCCTCAAAGTCTCGCCGGAGAACTCGCTGAGCATGGCGCTGCTGGCCGAGTTGCTCTCCGGCTGCGGGCTTCCCGAGGGCACGATCAGCGTGCTGCCGGCCGACCGCGAGACCAGCGAGCACCTGGTGTCCCACCGCGACGTCGACAAGGTCGCGTTCACCGGCTCGACCCGCGCCGGCCGCCGGATCGCTTCGATCGCGGGCGAGCAGCTCAAGCGGGTCAGCCTGGAGCTGGGCGGCAAGTCCGCCGCCGTCTTCCTGCCCGACGCGGACCTCGCGAAGTTCAAGGCGGGCCTGAAGTTCTCCTCCCTGCTCAACAACGGCGAGGCGTGCATCGCGCACACCCGCATCCTCGCCCCGCGCAACCGCTACGAGGAGGTCGTCACCGCCGTGAAGGAAGTCGTCGAATCGCTGAAGGTCGGCGACCCCCGGAACCCGGACACGTTCATCGGTCCGATGATCCGCCGCGACCAGCAGCAGCGGGTGCGGGACTACGTCGAGACCGGTATCAAGGAAGGCGCGCGCCTGGTCACCGGCGGTCCCGGGGTGCCGACCGGCCTGGAGACGGGCTACTACGTCACCCCGACCGTCTTCGCGGACGTCGACAACTCGATGCGGATCGCCCAGGAGGAGATCTTCGGCCCGGTGCTGGTCGTCATCCCCTACGAGGACGAGGACGACGCCGTGCGCATCGCCAACGACTCCGCGTACGGCCTGTCCGGCGGCGTGTGGAGCGCGGACGAGGCACACGCCCTTGAGGTCGCCCGCCGCATACGGACGGGCACCGTCACGATCAACGGCGCCCCCATCGGCTTCGACGGCCCGTTCGGCGGCTTCAAGGCGAGCGGCCTGGGCCGCGAGTACGGCTTCGCCGGGCTCAACACCTACATCGAGTACAAGACCATCACCGCCTGACGTCCCTGCACGTCGACCTCCCGGGCACGCCGGTGCCCAGCCGTCGAACGGTGACCGCCCAGCGCGAGCCGTCAGGCCGGGCCGGCCCGGCGGCTCACCTCTCGGGGGCTGCCGTCTCCCTCAGTTCGCCGCCGGTCAGCTGCAGCCACCGGTTCACGCCGATGTTGTGCAGGAACCGTTCGTCGTGGCTGACCACCACGAAGGCTCCCTGGTAGGAGTTCAGGGCGCCTTCCAGCTGACCCGTGCTGACCAGGTCGAGGTTGTTCGTCGGCTCGTCCAGCAGGAGCAGGTGCGGGGCCGGATCCGCGCACAGGACGCACGCCAGGGTGGCGCGCAGCCGCTCGCCGCCGGAGAGGACACCGGCGGGCAGGTGGGCGCGGGCGCCCCGGAAGAGGAAGCGGGCGAGCAGGTTCATCCGCTCGGCCTCCGGACGCTCCGGGGCGTACGCGGCGAAGTTCTCGGCCACCGTACGGTCCAGGTCCAGCAGGTCGAGGCGCTGGGAGAGGTAGGCGATGCGCCCGCCGGCCCGCTTGATCTCGCCGCTCTCCGGAGTCAGGTCGCCGTTGAGCAGGCGCAGCAAGGTGCTCTTCCCGGCGCCGTTGGGGCCGGTCAGGGCGATGCGTTCCGGGCCTCGGATCGTCAGGTCGGCGCCGTCTCCGGCGAAGACGTCCGTGTCGCCGAGCCGGACGCGGAGCCGTTCGCCGAGGAAGAGGTTCCGTCCCGCGGGCACGTTGGTGGCGGGCAGGTCGACGGTGATGCGCTGTTCCTCGCGCAGTGCGCGCCCGGCCTCGTCCAGTCTGGCCTTCGCCTCGCTGACCCGGCCGGCGTGCATCTGGCCGGCCCGTCCGGCGGCTTCCTGCGCGCCGCGCTTCATGTTGCCGGCGAAGATACGGGGCAGGCCGGCGTTCTTCAGGTTGCGGGCGGCGTTGCTCTGGCGGCGTTCGGCGCGCTCGCGGGCCAGCTGCATTTCGCGCTTCTCGCGCTTCAGCTCCTGCTCGGCGCTGCGGATGTTCTTCTCGGCGACCTCCTGCTCGGCGCGGACGGCTTCTTCGTACGCGGTGAAGTTGCCGCCGTAGAAGCGGAGTTCGCCGCGTTCGAGTTCGGCGATGCGGTCCATGCGGTCGAGCAGGGCGCGGTCGTGGCTGACGAGGAGCAGGCAGCCGTTGAAGTCCGCCAGCACGTCGTAGAGCTTGTGCCGGGCGGCGAGATCAAGGTTGTTGGTGGGCTCGTCGAGCAGCAGCACGTCGGGCTGCTTGAGCAGTTGGGCGGCGAGACCGAGGGTGATGACCTGGCCGCCGCTGAGGGTGCTCAGCGCGCGCTCCAGCGTGACGCCGGCCAGGCCCAGGCGGTCGAGCTGGGACCGGGTGCGCTCTTCGATGTCCCAGTCGTCACCGATGGTGGCGAAGTGCTGCTCGTCCACGTCTCCCGACTCGACGGCGTCGATGGCCCGGATGACCGGGGCGACGCCCAGGACGTCGGCGACGGTGAGATCACCGGCCAGGGGAAGGCTCTGCGGCAGGTAGCCGAGCGTGCCGGCGACGGAGACGGAACCGGCACGGGGCTGCAGGTCACCGGCGATGAGCTTGAGCAGGGTGCTCTTGCCGGTGCCGTTGGGTGCTACGAGGCCGGTGCGGCCGGAGCCGAGAGCGAAGGACAGGTCCTGGAAGACGGGGGTGTCGTCGGGCCAGGAGAAGGACAGGTTGGAGCAGATGACGGAAGCGTCGGACATGGAGGTGACCTCGTGAGGAAGGAGGCAGGGATGACAGCACTGCCTCGACAGCAGACAAGGGGGAAGAAGAGACGACAACGAAGCCACTGCGGCGGCGCCTCTGCGCACCGGCCGGTGGCCTGTCGGGTCCGGGTATCACCCGGAGATGTCGTCGTCCACCACCATGTCCGGTCTCCTCACTTCATGATCAGTTCCGTGCAGTGTAGCAACAGGGGTGAGGGGCCGTGAAGGCGTTTTCGTCCCGCGGATCCCTCGCCACCGGGCCGGGTGGCGGCCGGCTGTCGTTCCCTGCACAGGCAGGACGTACCGCGTCCGAAACTCACCCACGAACTTTCGTCTCCCGCATTGCCGAGCGCACGCGGCCCCCGCTTGCATGGCTTGCCTGACAATTCCGCGGAAGGGAAGCGGAAGGGAAGAAGAGGGGGAATCGTGCGTCCGAGAAAATGCAGACAGGCACGCATCGGATTACCGGGTGCGGCAGCGCTGATCGGCGTTGCCGCACTCGTCGTTTCCGCGGTTCCGGGGACGGCGGGGGCCGCGCCGGGGCCGCACACGAGCCCCGGAGAAGTGATCCCGGGACAGCGCACGGCGACGCCCGGGCTGGTGAGCGGCATCCGGGAGCCGGTGGCGGCCGGGGGAAGCGCCGCCGACGCAGCGATCGGGCACCTCGCCGCCAAGGAGAACCGTTACCGGATCGCCCGCCCCGATCGCGACCTGAAGCCCGTACGGACCACCACCACCGGCCGCGGCGAAACCGTACGGCTGAGGCAGCAGCACCGAGGCGTCTCCGTCCTGGGCGGGGAGTACATCGTCCGGATGGAGAACAAGGACGGCGAGAGAGTCGTCACCGGCACGTCGGGAAAGTACTTCACCGGCCTGAAGGTCGCCACCGAGCCGGAGGTGGACGCGCAGGCGGCGGTCGGCCTGGCGGTGGGCGCGGTCGAGGAGCAGTTCGGCCCGCGGCGGTCCGGCGACGGTCCGGAGGGCGCCGATGAGCCGCTGACCGGCACCGCCCGCGGTCTCGTCGTCCTTCCCCGCGGTGCCGGGGTGCTCACCCAGCACGTCACCGTACGGGGCACCGACCCGGCCACCGGGCTGCCCGTCCTGGTCGAGGTGTACATCGAGGCGAAATCCGGCCATCCGGTCCTCCAGTACAGCGGCCTCAAGTCGTTCACCTCTCCCCCGCAGACGCCGGAGGCCGGGCGTTCAGCCCGTTCACGCACATCCTCTACGTCCTTCACGCCCTTCACAAAGAACGACGGCGGGACGAAGGGCTCCGGCGTCAGACTCGACGGGAAGACCGTCGAGCTTCAGGTGGACCACGACGAGGCTCGCAAGGAGTACGTGACGCGCGACCGCAGCCGGACCCCGGCCGGCAGCGACACGAACCTGATCTCCACCTGGGACGCGCGCGGCCTGACCTGGGGCGAAACGGCGGGCAAGTGGCCCATTCCCGGTCTCAAGGAGTTCGGCTCGCCCACCCCCGCCTTCGGCCCGGAAGCCACCGGCCTCGGCGTGGTGGACGCCCACTGGGCAGCGGGCATGGTCCACGACTACTACAAGAAGGTCCATGGCCGGGACGGCCTGGACGGCCGGGGCATGCCCGTCAACTCCCTGGCCGGCCTGGGCCTGGAGAGCGCCTACTCCGTGTGGGACGGCGTCAAGGTGACCTACGGCGGCGGCAACCAGGAGTACCGCCCGTACTCCTCCGCACTCGACGTCGTCGGCTACGAGCTGACGCACGCCGTCGTCGAGAACAGTGCGGGCCTCGTCCCCGCCGCACAATCCGGCTCCCTCGGAGAAGCGATCGCCGACTACTTCGGCAACGCCATCCAGAGCGACGCGTACGGCCTTCCCATGGACAGTCCGGACTCCGGGCTGCTGGGCGAGACGCTGTGCCGGACGAAGGGACCTCGCGCGTGCGCCGCCCGTGACATGAACGACGGCCGGACCACGTCCAAGTCCTTCCTCGGCGTGGCGTTCTCCAACGACAACGGCGGAGTCCACCTCAACTCCACCATCTTCTCGGGCGCCCTCTGGGACATCCGCGAGGACCTCTCCCCCACCCTCGCCGACAAGATCGTCTACAAGGCGCTCACGGAGTACATGACCCCGATGGACGGCTTCACCGAGGGCCGGGCCGCGGTACTCGCCGCTGCCCAGGACCTGAAGGTCTCCGGCAAGGAGCTGACGGCCGTCGAGCGGGCCTTCAACGCCCACGGCATCGTGCCCGGCTGGGAACTCGCCCTCGGCGTCGACTCCGACCTGCTCTTCGGCAGGATCAACACCGATGCCGCGGTCGGGACCGGCGGCGGCTGGTGGGTCACGTCGAAGGCCGGTGACGACGGCGCCGAACCGAACTCCGTCTGGTCCGGACGCGTGGACGGCACCGGCGCGCCCCGGCTCATCAGCCCCAACGACGGGCGGTACCACACGCGCGCCGCCACCGACGGCAAGACCGTGGTGTGGAAGGCGTCCCGGGGCAGCAGGTCACCGGAGGTCCTGGCCCGGCCGCTCGCCGGCGGCCCCGTCAAGAAGCTCTTCTCGACCAACGCCTACCAGGCCGGCATCAGCTCGCTCCACGTGGAAGGGAAGATCGTCACCTTCACCCTCCACCGGTACCGCGGCGGCAGCCGCGTCATCTATCTGCGGATGGGCGAAACGGATCCCGTTTCCATCGAACCCGCGAGCCCCGGACGCCACTTCGCGACGGGCAATCCGTCGCTCAGCAACGGCCGGATCGCCTTCTCCCACTACCACCGCGGTGCCTACGACACCGAGGTCCTGGACGTCGCGACCGGCAAGCGGACGGTGATGCAGCAGCTCGGCACGCCGCGGGGCACCGGCGCTACGGCCATCACGGCCACCCACGTCTACTGGCTGGCCTCCCACGACCCGGAAGCCTCCGTGACCGCAGTGCGCCGCGCGAACCTCGACGGCACCGGCACCGTCGACATCAGCCCCGCCGCGGGCAAGGACGCATGGCAAGGAAGGGCCCTGACCGCCACCGACGCAGCGGTGACCGTCTCGGTGTGGATGCCCGACGAGAAGATCCACCGACTGTTGCAGCTCTCCCCCGACGGAACACGCTTCGGGCGGGTCTCCTGCAACCGCGGCGAGCAGATCGCCCTCGCCTCGGCGGGCGGCAGGCAGGTGCTCTGGGTCGACCCGACCACCGGCTACAACAACCTGGTCACCCGCGTCCGCCCGGCAGGCACCTGCAACTGAACCCCGGTCGTACGACCGGACGCCGCTGACCGGCGACTCCCGCTGGCCAGCGGCGTCTGAACAGGCAGGGGCGTCTCTGCCCGGGAGGGGCATCTCTACCTGGCAGGGGCGCCTACCCGGTAGCGGCGCCCCGCTCGATGATGATGCCGACCGTGTGGCCACCGCTGAGCGGCCGGGGCTTGACGAGCTCCAGCCGCAGCCGGCGTACGGGAAACTCGTCGAGGATCATCTGCGCGGTCCGCTCGGCCAGGGTCTCGACGAGCTGGAACGTGCCGGCTCCGACGAACTCCCTCAGGCGTTTCGCGACGACGCTGTAGTCCAGCGCCTCGCGAAGGTCGTCGGCTGCGGCGGCCGGAGTGATGTCCGTGGCGAGCTCGACGTTGATCACCACGATCTGCTCGACCTGCCGTTCCCACTCGGCGACGCCGATGAGGGTCGGGATCTCCAGGCCGCGGATGAATACGGTGTCCATGCCCTCCATACGGCCCGTACGGCCCGCGCGGCCCGTACGGTCGATCTGTTCCATGTGTTCCCCGTGTTTCATGATGCCGGTGCCTTTCTGTGCGACCCAGCGCTGTTCACTGCGCACCGGAAGCGGATCCGGAGGCTCCGGAGAACAGCGCATGCGCGGTCCGGTAGGCGTCGAGGAAGTGCTCCCGGTCGACCCACGGCTTGGCCAGGGCGTAACGGCGCCAGTCCTGGCGGGCGTCGAGGAGTTGCTCCGTACGTATGTGGAAGTAGCGTTGCCGGCACCACAGCCCGTCGGCGCTGATGGCCCACTGTTCGTTCGGCAGCTCGATGATCCGGCCGAGGTCCTGCTGCTCCTGTCCCGTACGAGCCGCGATCGCCGTGCGGAGCGTCGCGACCAGCAGGCGCAGCAGCCCGTCGATGTCGCGCAGGGCGGCCGCCGCCGTGACGGTGGAGGCCGTGCCGGGCACCGTCCCTGTTCGCCGGGCGGTGAGCCGGCGGGCCGCGGCGGACGCCTGCTCGTCCCGCGCCCAGACGGTCTCGGAGACCGCGGAACCGCCCCGGTCCTCCAGCA
The DNA here is from genome assembly GCF_051386535.1 of Streptomyces sp. URMC 127. NCBI lineage: Bacteria > Bacillati > Actinomycetota > Actinomycetes > Kitasatosporales > Streptomycetaceae > Streptomyces > Streptomyces sp. URMC 127. The sequence continues at coordinate 70,791 of NZ_JBPQTW010000001.1, read as the reverse complement.
TCAGGGAGAGGACCTCGCCGGCGCTCGGGCCGGGCTGCGCCTGGGGCGGTACGGCGGGGGTGGCGTTCCGGCGCAGGTCCAGGCGCAGCCACAGGTCGGAGCCCGGGAGCCTCGTGCGCACACCGCCGTCGTCCACGGCCTGCAGGCCGGCGGCCTCGCGGAGGAGGGCCGCCAGACGATCCGCGGTGGGCGCCCGTTCGGCGTCACGGAGCAGGAGTTCGCGCCGCCGGTGACGGTCGAGGAGGCCGTCCCGGCTGGTCTCGCCGAGGGTGTCGAGCCGGGCCCGGGTGGCGCGCATCTGGGCCTGGATGTCCGCCAGGTCGCTGGAGAGGGCGTCCTGCGTGCTCCGGAGCCGGCGTTCGAGCACGCGGCCGAGGACGAGGAGGGGCACGATGAGGACGAGCGAGCTGCCGAACTGCAGCAGCAGTCCCGGCGTGTACTCCTCGCCCTGCATCAGCCAGCCCCACACCACCAGTGCGAGCCCCACCAGCGTGGCGACGGTGAGGACGGTGATGTCTCCGGGTGGTCGAAGGCGGCTCGGCCAGGGCCGCCAGGGCAGTCTTCCGTGATCGGTCACCGTCCGCCTCCCCCGTACACAACGTGCTTCGTTGTGCGTACCAACCGGTAGTCCGGCTGCGATAGTTCAGAGTAAGGGTTCGGGAGCGGAGCGTAGCCCGTCTGGCCGAAGTCCGGGGCGGCTCCGTTCTCCCGGACGGGGCCCGGGCGGCCCCGCGACTTCTCAAGGGGGAGCCGTGCTGGGATGCACTGCGGATCCCGGGTGCCGGGTCATCGGCATGCCGGTCGCCTACGGTCTGGAGACGTTCAAGGACCGCACGCACGAACGGGCCGACGTGATGGCCCGTCTCACCGACCCGCGGGCCCGCCTGGTGGCCATCATCGGGCGGCGCGGGATCGGCAAGAGCGCGCTGGCCGCCAAGGTGGCCGAGCAACTGGCGAGCAGCGGGAGCGGGACGGGGCAGGCCTGGAGGGGGATCGTCAACGTCAGCAGCCGGACGTCCGGCATCTCCCTGGAGCGGATCTTCCATGACTGTGCCAGGCTCCTGGGCCAGGCCCAGCTGGAGGAGTTGCTGGAGGTGTGGACCAGCCAGCGGGCCACGGCCGACAAGGTGGCGCAGCTGTTCGCCGCTCTCTCCGGCGGGCCGTACCTGATCCTGCTGGACAACTTCGAGGACCGGCTCGACGACCGCGGAGAGCTGTGCGACCAGGAGCTCACCGCGTTCTTCGACGCCTTCTTCAGAACGCGGCACGGCGCCAGGATCCTGATGACCACCCAGGTGCCCGTAGCCCTTCCCCCCGAGCTTCGCCGCTACCAGTCCCGCCTCTACCTCGACCAGGGGCTGCCCGTGCCGGACGCGGTCGAGCTGCTGCGCGAGCTCGACGCGGACGGGGAGACCGACATCGTCCGCGCCTCGCGGCAGGATCTGGAGCGCGCCGTACGGCGTGTGTACGGAGTGCCGCGGGCCCTGGAGCTGATCGCGGGCGCGCTGAGCGAGGACTATCTCACGCTGCCCACGCTCGACGAGGTGCTGGAGACGTTCGTCGAGCGCGGGGACGTCATCGCCTACCTCGCCCAGGACCGGTTCCAGCGGCTGGACGCGGAGAGCCGGCTGGTCCTGGAAGTGCTCGCCGCGTTCGGCCGCCCGGCCTCGCGGGACGCCGTCTCGTGGGTGCTCGGCCCGCTGGCACCGGATGTCGACGTCCCGGCGGCGCTGGCACGGCTCGCCTCGCACGGCCGCATGGTCACGGTCGACCGCGCCCGCCGCATGTTCGCGCTGCACCCCATGGACGCGGACTTCATCTACGGGGAGCTGCCGTCCGACGGCCTGCTCGGCTGCCGTTCGCTCAACCGCCGCGTGGCTGACTGGTACGCCCGGCAGAAGCCGCCCCGCGAGCAGTGGCGGTCGGTGGACGACGTGCTGCTGCACCGCTACGAGTTCGACCACCGGATACGCGCCGAGGACTACGAACCGGCCGCGGCGGTCCTCGACGAGATGGACTACTTCCTCACCTGGCGCGGCTCCGTGGGCGCGGCGAGGGACATGCACCAGAAGTTGTCCGGGCGCCTGCACGACGACGAGACCCGGCTGGCCCACCTGGTCGGCTTCGGCCTGGTCCTGCTGTTCGGCGGCCCGCACCACCAGGCCGCCCACGTGCTGGGAGAGGCCGCCGACCTCGCCGAACGTTTGGGTGACCAGCAACGCCTGGCGCAGGCGCTGTTCGCCCTGGGCGACACGTACCGCCAGCTCAACCAGCTCGACGAAGCCATCCGCCCGCTGCAGCGCGCCGTCGAACTCGAGGACCGGCTCGGCGACGCCGAGCGCCTCCTGCGCGCGCTGATGAGCCTCAGCCTCACCCACAGCTACCGGGGCGAGGTGCGGGAAGCGCTGGAAGTGGCCGAGACCATGCGGGCCAGGTCGCTGGAGCTCTCCGACGACCTGGGCCGCGCCCAGGCGAACGACGCGGCGGCCTGCGCGTACTTGGCCTCGGGCGACTGGAGCCGCGCCCTGGCCATGGCCGGCGCAGCGACCGCGCTCTACGAGGAAGTGGGGGTGACGGAGGCGCTGGGATACGTCCACAACGTCCAGGGGGTCGCCTACCTGGGGCTGGGGGACGTGGAGCGGGCCGAGGCCGAGTTCGTCCAGGCGAACACCGACGGCGCCGCCGTGGGATCGCCGCGCACCGAAGGGATCTGCCTGTACAACCTGGCCTGGGCTCACTGGACGGTCGGCCGCCATGCCGACGCCCTCGCCGCGGCCCGGCGTTCGAAGGCGGCCTTCGAACGGGCGGCGGTGAGGGGCACCGAGGTCGCGGACAGGCTGGCCCGCGCCGCGCAGGCGGTGGTCGCGGGCGAGGCGGGCGAGGCAGCGCGGCATCTGCGCGCCGCTGCCGAGCAGTCCAAGGGAAATGCGGACTTCGTCCCTCCGGCCTGGTTGCTGGCGGAAGCGGAACGGCTGACGACGGAACGGCAGACGACGGGCAGCGCTGACTGACGGTCTGCGTACCGTCTGCTGACCGCCCACTGACCGTCTGCTGATCCGGAAATACGGGTCGCTGCGGTCTTCCGGGGGAAGGCTCCTCCGGGGCAGGGTGTCTCTCCGGGCCCCGGGGAGCCGGGGTGCTTGGGCTTGAGCTTGGGCTTGCGTTTGCACTGGCGCTGGCGCTGGCTCCCGCTTGCGCTGAAAGCCCGGCACCCGGACACGGGCCGTACCGCTGACCGCTTACCGCACGCCGCTTCGACCCGGAAGGTGCGCATGACTTCTGCTGCCGCCGGCCCGCCGCCGCCCGGCCCCGCCGGCCGCCGCCGTGACCTGCAGGACTGCGAACGGGCCCTGGTGGCGGCCGCCTCGCGCTACGGACGGGAGCCGGGCGAGGAGGTGGTACGCGCCTGCATCGCCGTCCTGGAAGACCTCAATGCCCGTGAGGGCGGCGAGGGCGCCGAGGCCCCGGGATCGGCCCCGGGCTCAGGATCGGGATCGCACGACGATGCCGACGGCCTGCGCGTACGCACCCTGCGCGTCCTGCTCACCGCGTCCGAGCTGTGGTGGCGTGACGGAAACGGGGGCGGGGGCGGCGACGGCACCATCGGCGTCGAGCCGTGGCCGGCCGTGCCGGTGCGCACGCTCGTTGCCCGGGCCGAGGCGGGGGCCTCCCGCGCCGCCGACCCGGCGCTGAAGGCGACCGCCCGGCACATGGCGGGCCAGCACCTGGTCGTCACCCACAGCCTCGATGCCGCGCTCGCCGCGCTCGCGGAGGCCGTCGAACTCGCCCGTTCAGCGGGAGACACGTTCACCGAGCTGGAGGCGCTCACCGATCTCGGCCACTGCACGGTCGGCCGGGACCTCAAGGCCGGCGTCGGCATGCTCGAACGGGCCGAGACGCTGGCCTCCCGCCCACCGAGCACCTTCCTGCACCCCGAGCAGGCGGCGCTCCTTCCCATGACCCTCGCCCGGCTCACCGGTCACATCGGCGTCGCCGCGTTCGACCGCGGCGCCTTCGACACCGCCGAGAGCCGCCTCCGCGACTCCCTGCGCCGCCTGTCACCCCGGAACACGCCCGGTCCGTACGCGAAGATGACCAACTTCCTCGGCCAGCTGCTGACCGCGGCGGGACGGTTCGAGGAGGCCGAGTCTCTCCTGACCGAAGCGGTCGGCCGGCTCGCGCCCCGGGCGACCGCGAGCACCCATCAGGGCTACAACCTGGGGCTGCTCGGCAAGCTGTACCTCGAATGGGACCGCCCCGCCCAAGCGGCACCCCCGCTCCTCGCGGGCTGGGACCACCTTCGTGCCGCCCCCCACGTCTCGCTCCTGCCTCTGCTGCGGAACTACCTGGGCGAACTGCTGATGCACCCCGGCTACGCCGACCGGGACGTCAGCCGCGCCTGCGAGCTGTTCACCGAGACCGTCGAGGAGTGCCGCCGCACGGGCTTCCAGCGCAGCGAGATTGCGGCCCTGATGCTGGGAGCGCGCGGCGCCTTGCAACTCGGTGATCCGGAACGGGCACTCGCCTTGAGCGGCCGGGCGGTGGAACGGCTCGCCGAGACGGGCGAGATGCCTGCCCTGCGCTCCGAGGAGGTGTACTTCACCCGGTACGAGATCCTCCGGTCAGCGGACCGGCAGGAGCAGGCCGGTCACTGGCTGGACCGGGCGAGGCAAGTCCTGCTGGCCAAGGGCCGTACGATCACCGATCCGGCCGCACGCAACGCCTTCTACACCCGGGTCCCGACCAGCCGCGCCATCCTGACCGCGCACGACCGGCGAGGGGACACCGCCTAGGCCGGCACCGTAATCGAAGTAATCGAACAGCGGTCTCCCCTTCGTGCGGGGCCTGTGCTGGACTGTCCCGGCACAGTCCGCACACGGCGATGGGGTGAAGGCGATGCCTCTTGAGGGCGAGTACGAGCCGAGTCCGGCGCAGTGGGTGCGCGAGCAGGTCGAGCTGTACGAGAGTTCGGGTGGCACACAGGGCACGACGCTCTGGGACACGGGCCTGCCGGTCGTCATCGTCACGATGCGCGGCGCGAAGAGCGGCAGGATCCGCAAGATTCCGCTGATGCGCGTGGAGCACGAGGGGCGGTACGCGGCGGTGGCCTCGAAGGGCGGCTTCCCGCGCCACCCGGTCTGGTACTTCAACCTCAAGGCCGACCCGCGGGTGGATCTCCAGGACGGCCCCGGACGCCAGGGCATGGTGGCCCGTGAGCTGACCGGGGACGAGAGGGCCCGGTGGTGGCAGCGCGCGGTCGCCGCGTATCCGCCGTACGCCGAGTACCAGGAGAAGACCGACCGGGTGATCCCGGTCTTCGTACTCGAACCCGAACACCTGGCCGGGCCGACGCATGCCCCGATGGGCGACCCGCCATAACCCGCCCTTCATCGGAAAACTGCCCTATCCTGCACAAAGAGCAATATTTACCGACAAGGCCCATCAAATCGGCCAAACAACGATGCCTATAGTATGACGGGTGTTTTCGCGAATAAGCTGCAGAAACAAGTCCGCCGCGTTGCTTCGGCCACGGGCGATCCTGTGGACCACCGCGGGTGTGCTGGTCCTCGGGCTCCTCATCGCGCTGGAGATCGTGGCGCGGCGCTGTGCCGGCGTGCCGGGGCCACTGACCACCCAGGTGGGCGAGGTGATCTTCGCCCCCAAGCCGGGGCCGCTGTACGGCGGCATGGCGCTGATGATGGTGGTGCTCACCTGGCGGCAACGGTTCCTCGCAGCCGCTGTCGCGATCGGCATCGACATCGTCTTTGTACTGATCCGGTGGGCACTCGACGTCAAGGTGCCCGAGGGCCATTACTTCGGCAACGGTGCGCTGTGGGTGCTGCTGGGTTACGGGGTCATCGCCGTCACGCGCCGCACCGGCCAGGAACGCACCCTGCTGCTGAAGGGCGTCGGACTGGGCCTGCTGCTGGTGACCGGCCGCAAGATCGGCGACTCATGGCTGCTTATTACGTCGAAGACACGACCGATGGTGCTCGACCAGTACGTGGCAACCGCCGACCACGCGCTGGGCAACCCCTCCTGGCTGGCAGGCCGCATCGTCAAGGCCACGGCCCCGATCGGTGACCACGTCCTCGACCTGGTCTACGGGCAGCTCGCGGTGGCCGCGGTCGTCGTCGCGCTGTACCAGCTGCGCAACGTGGCGGCCGAGCGGCGCTTCCCGAGCCACCACCTCGTGCGCACCTTCCTGGTCATCGGCCTCCTCGGCCCGGCCATCTACATGATCTTCCCCGTCGTCGGCCCGGTCTTCGCCTACGGCCCGGGCGCCTCAGGCACCGGTGGGGTGGAGTGGGCGGTGGCCGATCTGTGGCCGCACACAACGCCGCCGATCAGCGCCCCGCATCCGGTGCTGTACGACGGGATCACCCCTCGCAACTGCATGCCCAGCCTGCACACGGCGTGGGCCACCGCGATCTTCATTCATTCCCGTAAGGGCCCACGGCTCCTGCGGTTCGCCGGGGCCTTCTGGCTGGTCGCCACCCTGACCGCAACGCTGGGCTTCGGCTACCACTACGGCGTGGACCTCGTGGCCGGTGTCGTCTTTGCGCTCACGATCGAGGCGGCGATGCGCTCGCTCGACCGCGGCTGGGACCGGTCGGGAACCCGGCTGGTCGCCTACGGCACAGCCGTCTTCGCCGCGCTCTTGGTGTCGTACCGCTATCTGCCGATGGAGATGGCCGAGTACCCGTGGGTGTCGGGGCCGCTCCTCATCATGGCGATGATCTCAGTGATCTACGGCTATCTGCGGACCACCAGGCGGTGGGACAAGGAAGCCCCGGAGTCTGCACCGGCGCAGCAGCCGGAATCGCAGCCCGAACTGGTCTGAGCAGGCTGCGCACCCCGGGCAGTCACCGGCGCGGCCGCTCACCCTGTTCCATGGCCGAACGCAGCAGCACGGCCATGGACTGCCCGGCCGCTCGCAGCGGCTCGCGGCTGCGAGCGGCCCGGGACAGGATGAATGCCCCCTCCAGGATCATGACCAACGAGTAGGCGAGCGACCGTGCCGTGTCGCTGTCGGGGACCCAGCGGGCGAACCACTGCTCACCTGCTTCGACCCATTCAGTGAAGACGTCCGCGGTGGCGATGCGGAGAGTCTCGTTGGTGCTGGCGACTTCCAAGGCCACCGTGGCGATCGGGCAGGCGTCGGCGTACTCGGTCGCCTCAAGGTCGTCGGCGGCCGTCTCGAAGGCGTGCGTGACGGACTCGACCGGGTCCGCGACGGTGTCCAGCAGTGCCATCACCATGCGGCCGTACGCGGCTCCGGCGGTGCGGACCGCTTCCTCGGTCAGTTGCTGCTTGCCGCCGGGGAAGAAGTGATAGATGGACCCGAAGGGTGCGTCCGCTTCCGCCGCGATCCGCTTCAGGCCGGTGCCCGAGTAGCCGTTGCGGCGGAAGAGCAGCGTCGCTGCGTCCTGGATTCTGGTCCGGGTGTCCGGCCGGCCTTGTTCCTCCTGGCCCTGCCCCATCGCCCTTCGCTCCCTCCGCACCGAGGTCTAGGCGCGCTTCGCCCACCTCCGCTAGATTACAGTAGAACGATCTATCAAGGGGGTGCGATGCCGGAAATCGAGCTGTCGTACGGACCGATCGACTACCAGGACACCGGCGGAGAAGGGCCGGTGCTGGTGTTCTGCCACGGTGTCCCGATGGACGGGGAGCAGTGGCGCAAGGTGGTGCCCCTGCTGGACGGGTACCGCTGCATCCTGCCCACGCTGCCGATGGGCGGTCACCGCCGACCGATGAAGCCGGACGCCGACCTCTCCCACCGGGGTCTCGCGCGGCTGCTGGGCGAGTTCATCGAACGGCTGGGGCTGGACGACGTGACCCTCGTCCTCAACGACTGGGGAGGCGGCCAGTTCCTGGCACTGGAGAAGCAGGGCCGAAGGCTGGGCCGGATGGTGCTGGTGGCGTGCGAGGCGTTCGACAACTTCCCGCCGGGGCCGGCCAAGGCCCTGGCCGTCGTCTGCAGGATTCCCGGCGGGGCCCGGCTCCTCACCCGGCTGATGCGCATCCCCTCCGTACGGGCCAACCGCCGTGGATACGGTGGAATGAGCCTGCGCGGCATTCCGGACGAGCTCATGGACAAATGGTTCGCTCCGGCGAGTCGCAGCAAGGCCATCCGCAGGGACTTCACCAAGTTCGCCACCTCGGCGCCCGACCGCCGGACGCTGCTGGCCTGGAGCGAGCAACTGCGCGACTTCGACCGGCCCGTCCTGGTCGTCTGGGCCACCGAAGACCCGTTGATGCCGCGTGAGCACGGGCCCCGGCTGGCGCAGCTGTACCCGAAGGGCAGGCTGGTCGAGATCAACGACTCCTCGACCCTCGTCCCCGAGGACCAGCCCGAGCAACTCGCCGCGGTCCTGACCGACTTCCTGACGCAGACCGGAGCAAAGCCGGCCCGGCTCTCAGGCTGAGGCGCTGAGGCGCTGAGGCGGGAACGGCAGCCGTTCGGCTCCATGTCCCGGCCGTCGCCGATCGGTGTCCATCAGTGCCGATCAGTGCCGATCAGTGCCCGTCGGTGCCGATCGGCGCGTTCGCTGGAACGCGCATCACGAGGTCTGGGCTGCCGGACCAGGGCGCCACTCCGTCCGCAGTGCGTCCCAGTCCCGGGTGAGAGCGGCAAGGCGGGTCTGCTGCCAGGGCGAGGTCGGCAGGTCCTGGTGGGTGCGCAATTCGCGGGTGAGGAGCATGGCCCGGTTGACGGTGAACGCTGCCTGGCCGGCGGAGCCGCCGGCCGCGACGCGTTCCTCGATCAGGGTCCGGGCCGCGGGCGTGGCGTGGAGCAGGACCCAGAGCAGGGCCCAGTCCAGGTGAGGTAGGTAGAAACCGGCGAATTCCCAGTCCAGGAGCCCGACGCGCGGCTGGTCGAGGAGGATGTTGCCGGGCAGCGGGTCGCCGTGGGCGAAGTGCCGGGTGGGCCCGGCCTCCTGCAACAGGTGGGTCAAGCCCTCGTGGTCGGACTCCTGCAGCAGGCCGTACTCGAAGTAGCGGTCCAGTCGGCGCTCATAGTCCCAGCCCCGGGCAAAGGCCCCCGGCGCGGGGGCCCACTGGGCCAAGGTGCCCAGGGCGTCGACGGCCATGCCCACGTCCTGGCGGGCGAGCGGCGTCGGCGGGTAGCGGTCGGAGCTGAGGCAATCCCCGGACAGCCGCTCCAGCAACAGCACCCCCTCCCCTGCGTCGGCGGCGAGCAGACGCGGCACGCGCACCGGCGGTGCGCTGCGAGCGAAGGCCAGGTAGGCAGCGACCTCCCTGCCAAACTTCTCCCTCCAGAACGCCTCCCGGGTGGCGAGAACCTTCGCGACCGTCTGCTCACCGGCACAGGTCCCGGCGATCAGGACGCTCTTGTCGCTGGCGTGCAGCAGCCCCGCAGGCAGGAAGCCGGGACACAGACGCCGGACCAGTGCCACGGCGTCGGTCCACATGGACGGGGTGAGGGAGTTCATCGCGTTCGGGGATCCTTCCTGGTCACGGACCCGGGCGAGCGGGGCAGGCAGACAGCGGGTCGGATCCAGCCTGCCAGCGGCAAGGGTGCAGGTAGTGATGTACTGCCACAGGGCCGGCCACTATTGGCTGAACCGGGCCGTCATCCGTCCCGCCCCTCACGCCGTGCGAGGCACGACGAGGAGTGCGAGCGTGGCAAGCGGACGTGGCAATCGCACCCCGGTGTGAACGGTGCAGATGGAGGTGGTGGCGGTGGCCAAGCGGCCGGTCTGGTCGGGCGTGCTCACCTTCGGCCTGGTCACCGTTCCCGTAGGGCTGTACAGCGCGGTCGACGAGCACACCATCCACTTCCACCAGTTGCAGCGCGGCACCTCCGACCGCATCCGGATCCGGCGCGTGAACGAGCGCACCGGAAAGGAGGTGGCGAACGAGGACATCGTCAAGGGCTACGAGTTCGCCGAGGGCGAGTACGTGGTCGTCGAGCCGCAGGAGCTTGAGGACATCGCGCCGGGCCGGTCGCAGACGATCGACGTCAGCGGGTTCGTGGACCTGGCCGACGTGGAACCCGTCTACTTCGCCACCACGTACTACCTGGCCCCGCGCGGCAAGGAGTACACCAAGGTCTACGAGCTGCTGCGGCAGGCCATGGAGCAGACGAACCGGGCGGGCATCGCAACACTGGTGATGCGCGGCAAGCAGTATCTGACCGCGGTGCGGGCGGTCGAGAAGGTGATGGTGCTGCACTTGCTCCACTGGGCCGACGAGGTCCGCGATCCCCTCAAGACCCTGCCCGACCTGCCCGTGAGCCGGGCGGCGCGCGGCAAGGAACTCGACAGCGCCGTCCAGCTCATCGAGGCCCTCGCCATCGACTGGAAGCCCGAGGAGTACCGCGACACGTATCACGAGCAGGTGGAACAGCTGGTCAAGGCGAAGGCGGAGGGCAAGGAGATCGTGGCGGCCGAGGAAGCGCCGCAGGCCACCAACGTCGTGGACCTGATGACCGCCCTGCAGCGGAGCATCGATCAGGCCGGCGAGAAGCCGGCCCCCCGCTCGGCGCGCAAAGGCGCCGGCCGGGCTCCACGCGCCAAGACCGCGAAGAGCCGGCCCCGCGCCACCGGCTCGGGTGCCCGGCGTCGCGCCGGCCGGGAGAGCGACCTGGGCCGGCTCAGCAAGGACGAGCTCTACCAGCGGGCCACCCGTCAGCAGATCCCCGGCCGGTCCAAGATGACCCGCGACGAACTCATCAAGGCCCTCACCTCAACCAAGGCTGCATGACCTGCCGGCTACCTGCAGGCTACCTGTCGACAACAGCCCTTTATCCGGTACGGTCCGGCGCCAGGCTGATCCCCCGGAGCAAGAGGAGCTGAGCCATGGACCGCTCTCGAAGACTGAGGATGCTCGTCGCAGCAGGTGCTCTCGTCGCGACAGCCGGGTTTTCCCTTCCTTCGGATGCCGCCACTCCGGCGCCCGGAATCAGAGAGGTGGCACAGGGGACGCAGACCGGTCCCGTGAACGTGACGGTCCCCGGACCCGTCCAGGTCAATTTCCGTGAACTCGTCTTCCCGCCCGGCGCAGCCACGGGAAAGCACTGCCACCACGGCCAGTTGGTCGCCGTCGTGAAGTCCGGCACGCTCACTCACTACGCGCCCGTGTACCCCGGCGGAGTCCACGTGTACCGCACCGGTGACTCCGTCGTCGAAGGCACGGGATACGTCCACGAGGGCCGCAATGAGGGATCCACTCCCCTCGTTCTCTGGGCCACGTACATGACCCCGCAGGGAAAGCCCCTGGCGGAGACCGATCTGTCCAAGTGCGGCCAGGGGAGCTGATCGGCTCGCGGGTCCGGTCCCGGACTCCGCCCGTCATCCGGTGACGTGATCGCGCCAATCCCGGCCGAAAGTCGCGCATTCCCTTGCTCTCGAGCAACCTCCGTCCCGCCGGCCGAGTCATTTCCGGTGATCAATGCAGATGCTCGCGCGAGGGGATTCGGCATGGCGATACGTACGGTACGAAACGGGCTGATCGGTGCGGTGGCGGCCGCGGTCGTGGGCGGCTCGGTGCTCGTCTCCCCGGCAGTCGCAGCGGCAGAAGCACGCCCGGGCGCAACGGCCGGCGCGGCCGGTCACGAGAAGACCCGGGCCGCGCTGAACGAAGCCGTCAAGGACGGCGCCGGTGCGCTCATCCGGAGCGTGGACCGGAACAGAGTATGGAAGAGCTCTGCGGGTGTCAGCGACCTCAAGACCGGGGCGCCGCGCGGCGCCGACGACACGTTCCGCGCCGGGAGCATCACCAAGACCTTCGTCGCCACGGTCCTCCTCCAGCTGGAGGCCGAGGGGAAGCTGAGCCTGGACGACTCGGTGGAGCGGTGGCTGCCGGGAGTCGTCCGCGGGGACGGGTTCGACGGCAGCAGCATCACCGTCCGCCAGTTGCTCAACCACACCAGCGGGCTCAAGGACGCCTGGGATGACCCGGAGTTCCTCAGCAAGGTGACGGGAAGGGAATTCCTGGAACACCGCTACGACACCTGGACGCGCGAACAGCTGGTCGCCGCGGCCCTGCGGCAGACGCCCGCGAAGAACACGGGCCAGGGCACGCACGACTACTCCAACGTCAACTACACGCTGGCCGGGATGGTGATCGAGAAGGTCACCGGGAAGGCCTGGGCCGACGAGGTCAAGCGCAGGATCATCAACCCGCTGGGCCTGGATTCCACCGTGCTGCCCGGGACCGACCCCCGTATGCCCGCCCCGCACAGCCGTGGCTACCGCAAGCTCCTGGCCCCCGCCGACCAGGAGGCCTTCGACGTCACCGAGTTCAACCCGTCCATGTTCACGTCCGCGGGCGACCTGATCTCGACAGCGGACGACCTCACCCGCTTCTACCGCGCGCTGCTGGGCGGCCGGCTTCTGCCGCGTCAGCAGCTCAAGGAGATGAAGACCACCGTTCCCGCGGGCGGCACCGGTTACGGTCTGGGGCTGTCCTCCGCCACGCTGTCGTGCGGGGTCACCCTGTGGGGCCACGTCGGCCGGGTACCCGGCTCGGTCACCATCGCTGGTGCCACGCCCGACGGCAGCCGTTCGGCGACGATCAACTTCAACTCCGATTGGAACAGCGACCCTTCGCGGGTCCTTGAGGCAGAGTTCTGCGGCTGATCCACGTCTGACGCGCGCCCCGCCGCCCACAGGCCTGCTCGAAGACGAAGATGAAGATGACGATGACGAGCAGGCTGTGGCGGCGAGGGCCTCAGGAGCCGGCCAGAGCGCGGTCGAGGAGGGGAAGGAGACGGTCCCAGTGGCGCTGGAGCCCGGCGGGGTTGAAGGCGCTGGTGTCGGACATGGTGAAGCCGTGGGCGGTGCCGGGGTAGACCTCGGTGGTGTAGCCGACGCCCGCGTCGTCCAGGGCCCGGTTGAGCTCGCTCATGGCCTCGGGCGTGATGTCGCCTTCGGCGAAGCCGAAGTGGACCTGGGCGGTGAGCTTGGGGGCGAGGCAGTGCGGGCTGTCGGGCGCGTCCGTGACCAAGGGCCCGGGATGGAATCCGGCGACGGCGGCCACCCGGCCGGGGTGGGCCGCTGCGGTGCGCATCGCCAGGGCGGCGCCCATGCAGTAGCCGATCGCGGCGACGGGTCCGGCGCTGACCTCGGGCTGGGCAGTGAGGAACTGGAGGTACGCGTCGGCATCGCGCATGGCCCGTTCGGTGGTGTGTGCCTCGTACATAGGCATCAGCTGGGCGAAAACCTCGGGCCGGAGCTCTTCCGTGATGCGCTCGGGAAGGTCGATCACCGGTGCGGGGCCGTGCCGGTAGAAGAGGTTGGGGACGAGTACGTAGTAGCCGTGCTCCGCCAGCTCGCGGGCCATCTCCTGCAGTACGGGCCGCAGGCCGATGGCGTCCATGTACAGCAGCACTGCCGGGTGCTGCTCGCCGTGGTCGGGGAAGGCGGCGAAAGCGTCAGCCTGGCCGTCCGGGGTGGGTATCTGCAGCGTCTTGGTGGGCATGGTGGATCTTCCTCTCTTGATCTACGAACCGTAACAGTGGCAGTCAACCCATCGCGGCGGCCCACCCCTTGACGCCGGCCCAGTTCGTGACGCCCCTGCGGGGGACGGCGCCGGCGCGGCCGAAGAGGCTCGTCACCTCGTCACCTCGTCATCCGGCGGAGGGGACGACGGTCTTCCTCCGGGCCCGGTACGCGGCGGCCTTGATCTTGTTGCCGCAGGACTCCATGCCGCACCACTGACGCCGCTTGCCGCGCGAGCGGTCGATGTAGACGCGGGTGCACTCGGGGTTGCCGCACTCCTTGAGCAGCGGGACGTCCGGGCCGCTGAGCAGTTCCACCGCATGCCGGGCAACGGTGGACAGCGCTTCTCGCTGCGTTGCCGCCGTCCAGCGGCCGGAGTGGGTCAGCTGCGGTGCCGCGGGCGCCCGGCGGGCCGCGTCGTTGACCACGGCCAGCGCCTCGTCGGCGAAACCCGCGCCGAGACGCCGGGCCGTGACCAGTTGATAGACGGCCTCCCGTACGGTCGTCGCCCGCACCACGTCGGACGGCCGGGCGGGCGAGACGGAGTCGACGATGCCGGACTCCACGTACCACGCGTCGAGGCGGTCCGGCGTCGCGAACATCTCGAATCGCACCGTGCGCCGCGCCCGGAGCGTGGCCGCGAAGTCCAGGGCCGGATTGCCGCACACAAACACATGATCCAGGTTCACGTCACCATCCTGACGGGTGACTCAACGTGCTCGCAAGGATCGTCAGCCGTTGCAGGAAGGCTCCTCCCCCGTCCACCAGGCGTCAGAGCACCAAGTCCCACGCCAGGCAGGAAAGGAGGTTTGCCGCCCCTTCGGGGTCGTAGGTGCCTCGTGCCGGGTCCTTCGGCGAGGACGCCGTCGTCTCGACCATGTCCTCGTAGGCGATCCGCTCGGGCAGCGCACCGAACCGGACCTTGCGCATCGCCGCGCCGTTGTCCTGCACGTTGCGGTCCTGCATCGTCAGCCTCCCGCTTTCTCCGTACGGTCGTTACTGTCGTTTGCGCGCTCTTGATGTCCGATCAGAGGCGGTGGGCGTCCATGACGGCCTGAGCGAAGGCCTCGGGCGCCTCCTGCGGCAGGTTGTGACCGATGCCCTTCAAGGCGCGGTGGTCGTACGGGCCGGTGAACCTGTCGCGGTACGCGGTCCCGTTGCCCGGCACCGTGAACGGGTCGCATTCGGCGTCGAGCGTCACCGCCGGCACGGTGATGACCGGCCGGGCGGCGAGCCGCTTCTCGTACGGCTCGTAGCGCCGTTCGCCCTCGGCGAGGCTCAGCCGCCAGCGGTAGTTGTGGATCACGATGGCGGCGTAGTCCGGGTTCTCGAAGGCGGCGGCCGTACGCTCGAAGGTCGCGTCGTCGAAGCCCCATGTCGGGGACACGGTGTCCCAGACCAGCCGCGTCAGGTCGTGCCGCTTGTCCTTGTCCTCCATGGCGATCCGGCCCCGCTCCGTGGAGAAGTAGTACTGGTACCACCAGGCGTGTTCGGTCGCCGGCGGCAGCGGCTGGAGGTTCGCCTCAAGGTTGACGACGAGGTAACCGCCCACCGACACCAGGGCCTTGCACCGTTCGGGCCACAGCGCCGCGACGATGTCGGCGCTCCGCGCTCCCCAGTCGAATCCGGCAAGCACCGCCTTCTCCAGGCCCAGCGCATCCATCAGCGCGATGGTGTCGAGGGCGAGGGCGGACTGCTGCCCGTTTCTGAAGGCCCGGGACGATACGAAGCGTGTCGTGCCGTGGCCGCGCAGGTAGGGAACGATCACTCGGTATCCCTCCGCCGCCAGCAGGGGCGCGACATCGACGTAGCTGTGGATGTCGTACGGCCAGCCGTGCAGGCAGATGACCGGCGTGCCGCGCTCCGGCCCCACCTCGGCGTAGCCGATGTCCAGCAGACCGGCCCTGACCGTCTTGAGCGGCGGAAACGCGGTGCGTCCGCGGGGTCCGGCCGCGGACGCGGGGGCCGGTCCGGCCTGCCGCGCCGTTGCGGACGAGGCCTGCGCGGTTCCGGACGAGGCCTGCGCTGTTCCGGACGGCCCCGCCACCAGTGTTGCGGCGACCGCGCCGCCGGCGCTCAGACCGAGAGTCTTGCCGAACGTACGCCTGTCGATCATGTGGAGCCCTCCGCGCGTCTCGAAGTGCCGGCCTGCGGCCGGTGTACGCCGCAGGAGATCCCACGCGCCCAGGGTTTCCCGGAACGACCGCCGAGGGCGCGCCTGACGACTGTGGCACAGCGCGCGTCACCGGTCAAACAAGTGATGCATGCCAAATCACCGCACGCCAGGGAGGTTTGAGGAGTCAGGTTCTCCCGAAAACAGCGCTTCTCGCTCTTGCGCCCGCCGTGCCGGGACGGCACTCTTCGGATGACAGAAAGAACGATCGTTCTTCCTTGGAAGACTCCTCGAACGGAGCCCGACGATAATCGACCGCCGTACCAGCCCCGTGGGAACAGCGGATCCCACGGACCCCGCTTCCGGAGTCACCCGGACCGTCCTCCAGCGCCACCCCTCCCCCGCCGAAGGCTGGAGACCGTTCAGACCCTGGTGGAGATCCCCAGAGGCAAGGAGTCCGGCCGGCACAGCCACCCCGGGGTGGAGGTCGGATACATCGTCCGCGGCGATGTGCTGATGGTCTTCGACGACGGCAACGTCCTGCGACTGCGTACCGGCGACCCGTTCTTCATCCCCTCCGGCGTCATCCACAATGCCCGCAATGTCGGCAGCGTGACCACGATGATGCTGTCCACGTACGTCGTCGACGAGACGAAGCCTCTGGTCACGACGTACGAGTAGGCGCCCGCGGAGCCCCGCTCCGAGGTCGGCGCCTGACGGCGCGGGACCGGACCTCCCTTCCCTACGCTGTGCCCATGACCACGGGAGCCACCGGAAGAGCCCACCCCAGAGAACGCCTGCTGGACACTGCGGGGCGCCTGTTCTACGCCCGGGGCATCCAGGCCGTGGGAGTGGAGCAGCTCGTCACGGAGGCAGGGGTCACCAGGGCGACCTTCTACCGGCACTTCTCCAGCAAGGACGGGCTGGTCGTCGCCTACTTGTGTGCTGCGCGCCGTGGTCGGCGATGCCGGTCACCCCGATCCCGAGCGCGTGGCCCGGGCCCTGGTCGTCCTCAGGGACGGAGCCATGGTGGGTGGCTCTCTCGACGCCCCCCGTGCCATCAGGGCGACACTGCGCGAGGCCGCGGAGAGCCTGCTGAGGTCGTGACCGGAGTGCCGGCGCCGGACCGGTGACGGGCGCGAGCACGACAACCGACAGACCTGGGATAACGTCCCTCTCGCTTGTCCAGAGTGAAGGAGACGTCGTGCAGATCCGGTTTGACGTGCGCGGAAGAGGTGCCCGCCGGTGGCTCATCTTCGGAATGACCACCACCGGGGCGCTGTGCTTGGTCACCGGGCTGATCTTCGCCGGGATATCGGTCTCCTTCCTGACGGATGCGGAGCGGGCGCCGGGCACGGTGGTGGCCCTGGACTGGCAAGAGGATTACGGCGGCGGATCCCGTAAGGCACGGAGCGACGACCCGCCTGCGGCGCACCCGGTGGTCGAGTTCACGCCGGCGGGTGGCACGCCGAGGAAGTTCCGGGACTCAGCGGGTTCCAATCCGCCGTCGTACGAGGTGGGTGAGCAGGTGGAGGTGCTCTACCGCCCGGATTCCCCCGGGGACGCACGGATCAACGGGTTCGCCTCGCTGTGGCTCCTGCCACTGATCTTCGGTGGGATCGGGCTCGTGTTCACGGCAGTCGGAACAACCATCGCGCTGGTGACCCGCCGGCGTTCGTAGCGGCATCAGAGCGGCAGGGCGTCGACCGTGGGGACGACCATGCCGAACAGGTCAGTGATGGTGGTCAGGGCGGCGGCCTGCAGCGTGGCAGTCGGCAGCACGGTGCCGTCGGGCGTGGTAAGGGCGCGAGTTGCGGTGGTTTCGGCGACGACAGTGGGGCGGTAGCCGAGGTTGAACGCACCTTGGGCCGTGAAGCTGACGCACATGTGGGTCATGAAGCCGCCGATGATCAGATCCTTGCCGCTGCCCGGGGCGGCGCCCAGGCCGGTGAGGGTCTTCTCCAGTTCGGTGAGGTGGAAGGCATTGGGGAACTGCTTGACCACGACCGCCTCGCCGTCCGCCGGAGCGACCTCGTCGCTGATGGCACCGATGCGGGCACGGATGTCGTAAGGGGTGTTCTCGCCGCCGTCGTTGATGACGTGGACGACCGGGGTGCCCGCGGCGCGAGCGCGTCCCAGGAGGCGGGCGCCGGCCGCGAGGGCTTCCTCGGCGCCTTCCAGGGCCATGATTCCGGTGCGGTAGGTGTTCTGGAAATCGATCATGATCAGGATGGAGTCGCTCAGCTTGGGCGGCTGGTTGTCCAGGCCGATGACGTTGCGCAGGGTCGTGGAGGTCTGGTCACTGCTCATGGCGAAGCCTTTCGGAAGGGAAAAATGCGTAGGAGGGAGATGCAAGGAGGCATGGCGGAGCTGTCCGCCCTGCCTGTGTACGGAATGACGCCGGTATCGGTAGGTGAAGGGGCGGCTTCAGCTGCCGGTTCAGCTCGCCTTGGTGCGGAACCGGCGGCGATACGCCGCGGGGGTCGTGGCGAGCTGTCGTTTGAACGCCCGGTGCAAGGTCTCCACGGAGCCGAGCCCGGCCTCGGCCGCGACCTGGTCGAGCGGGTCGTCGCCGGTCTCCAGCAGACGGCGGGCCACCTCGACCCGGGCGGCCTCGACGTACGCGGCGGGACTGGCGCCCGTCTCCTGTTTGAAGACGCGGGCGAAGTGCCGCTCGCTCAGGCACATCCGGGCCGCCAGCCTCTCCGCGGACAAGTCCTCGTCGAGGTGATCGGCGATCCACAGCCGTAGCTCGTCAATCTCGCGGCGGGCGGAGGCGGGCCGGCTGAGCGGTACGGAGAACTGGCTCTGCCCGCCCTGCCGCTTGAGGTACATCACCAGCTGGCGGGCCACGGCCAGCGCCACGTCCTCGCCCAGGTCCTCGGCCACCAGGGCGAGCGCGAGGTCCAGGCAGGCGCTGATCCCGGCGCCGGTCCACAACCGGCCGCGGTCGGCCCGGACGAAGATCGGATCCGGGTCGACCGTGACGTCCGGATGCTCGGCAGCGAGCTGGGCGGCGGTCGACCAGTGCGTCGTCGCCGTCCTCCCGTCCAGCAGCCCGGCGGCCGCCAGCACGTGCGCGCCCACGCAGACCGACGCCACCCGCCGGGCGTGCGAGGCGGTCTCCTTCACCCATGCCACGACGTCGGTGTCGATCCGGGCGACGGGGCCGTCGTCGGTCATGTCGACCGCGCCGGGCACGAGCAGGGTGTCCACGTGCCCGCCGACCTCGTCGAAGGCCAGGTCGGCCAGCAGCCGCACACCCGCCGACGTCCGCACCTCACCGGCGGCCGGCCCGGCGAGGCGGACCTCGTAGCCGGCACGGCCTGCGGTCTCCCGGTTGGCCAGGGCGAAGACCTCGGCCGGGCCGGCGACGTCCAGGAGGTCGACATCGGGGAAGACCGCGATGACGACACGGTGCGAAAGGGGCATGCACTTATCGTCGCCCGCACCGGTCATGGCCGCAATGACGGTGATCTGTCACATCCGGACATGCGGCCGGGGCTCCCCCGTCCCCGGGCGGGGTGGACGGTCGCCGAGCAGGCTGGAGCTTCGCCATTCACGGTCGAGGACGGCGTAAACGATCGAGTCGCGCCATTGCCCGTTCTTCTTGACGTGCTCGCGAATGCGGCCCTCTTCGGTCATTCCGGCTCTCAGCATGGTCTTGACCGATGCGACGTTCCGGGGGGAGCACGCTCCCCAGATCCGGTGCAGGCCCAGCTCTGCGAAACCGAGCCCGAGGAGCAGGCGTACGGTCTCGGTGCCGTAGCCGAGGCCCCAGACGTCCTGGTGGAGTGCGAAGCCGAGGGTCGCGCCGTCGGGCTGGTGAGGATCGTCAGCCAGACGTCCGTACCCGATCAGGGCTCTGCTGTCGCGTGCGACGACGGCCAGAGCGAACTCGGTGCGCGGGGTGGCGGTGGCCGAGGCGACGGACCAGGCGAGGATTCGCTCGACGTCCTCACGAGAACGTGGCTCGAAACTCATGTGTTCGGTGACCTCGGGGCTGCCGTAGATCGCCAGGACTGCGTCGACGTCGTCCAGGGCGAGTTCGCGGAGCTCCAGGTTCTGGCTCTGACGGCTGACCGGATACATGCCTGGGCACTTTACGACGACGGCGTCCGGACGAGTAGGCGCGCGCCGGGGCCGGGCGGCGGTGGCAGCAACGCAAGCCCCGGATCGGGTGAGCGGCCACGCCCGGGTGAATCGCACAAGGGCCGCCGGGCCGCCCGCCCAGCGGTGGCGGGCCGGTTGACACCCATACGAATTTCCGTACGACAAAGCGCACTCCCGGGGCCGTGACGACCCCGATCGGGGGTCGTTTTTCCGAGCACCCGTCCGACTGCGCTCGTCAACGAGGAGGCTCGGTGCATCACTGCAACGAACGTCGCTTGATCACCACGGAGGCGCCCTTGCCGTTCGAATTCCGACCCCGGGTCCGGCGGAAGGAGACGCTCGAAGACGGCGAGGTGCGCGACTTCCCTGCCCGCTCCGCGGACGCCGGCCGACGCGGCGCGAAGGAGCGACGCCCGATGAGCAGCCCCCGGCTGGGAACCGTCGCCTGCCCTGCGCCCCTGAACAAGCGCCCCCTCGGAAAGGGGAACCCCATGGATGACACCGCGGTGAACGAACAGGCGTGGACGCTCTACGGTCGCCACCATCTGGACTGCGGCACCGTGGTCCCCGAGCCCGATCGCCTCGATTGGGGGTTCTGGGGTACGGGCCCCGGGGACGAGCTGCTGGGCGAGATCGCCGGACAGCGCCTGCTCGACATCGGCTCCGGCATCGGCCGCCACCCCGCTCGCCTCGCCCGCACCCGCCGAGCCGAGATCCACGCCGTGGAGGCCTCGGCCACCCAGCATCTGCGCGCGGTCGGCCGCTACGGCGCCACGCCCGGATTGCGGCTCATCCACGACGACGCTGTCGCGTACCTCCGGAACGCGCCAGAGCCGGTCTACGACGCGGCGTACTCCGTCCACGGCATGGCCTACATCGACCCGCACCAGCTCCTCCCCGCCCTCGCGCCCCGCGTCCGTGAAGGCGGCAAGTTCGTCTTCTCCGTCCTGAACACCAACGCGTCCGGGGCCGGGCCTTGGGACGAGGTCGCCGCGCGCGACGAGATCCTGCCCCTCAAAGGGGGCGGCGAGCTGACCGTACGGATGTGGGTTCTCAGTCCGTCGCTGTGGGAGGACCTGCTGGTCGAGGCCGGGTTCCTCGTGGAGAACATCACCGTCCTCACCGCACCGCAGGAGGCGACGACCCCGGTCTCCTGCACACTCATCGCGGCCCGCCGTCGCCTCGGTGCACCAGCCGTCTGACGGCTGTCTCCCTGGTCTCCCTGGTCACTGGCCAGGCGATGCGGTCCGCCTTCCTCGCTCCGCCCCTGGAGGGCGGAGCGAGGCCGGGCATGGACCGGGGCGGGAGCGCACAACCGTCAGCGGATGTACTTGATGGTCCATTGCTGGTTCGGCAGGCCCTGGTAGTCGTTGGTCACGACCGGAGACTCGTTCGCGCCGCCCCATCCGCGGTCGGGTTCGAGAGCGCGGCCGAAGAGGTTCGCGATGCGGGCCGGGCCGGACTGGTGCGCCGGGTCGACGTACCAGAGCTGATCGACGTTGGAGAAGCCGCGATCGCAGGTCGACAGCCACGTCGCCCACCCGCTCGGGCCCTGCGCGTAGCCCGCGAGGCATTCGCCGTTCCTGCGGCTCACCATGTGGTAGCGGCCCCGGCCGTCGGCGACCAGGTCCCACAGCTGGTGCGCCTCCGTGGTGCAGTTCCACACCCGCACGCGGTCGTCACCGTACGGGAAGCCCATGCAACGGCCGGTTCCTTGGTTTCTGACCTGGAACGGACCGACCCCGGCCGGGGCGGCCGCCGGGGCCGTGCCCGAGGGTGCCTTCGGCCCGGCGGCCCCGGCCCCCGGAGCTGCCGCCGCTGAGGCGGTCGCGATCAGTGCCGCCGCGATCACCACAAGTCGTTTACGTAGTTTCACGAGTTCCCCCTCTGGTCTGACTGGCCAACTGGCCAGCTGTCCGGCTGTCCCCGAGGCCGTGAGCGCAGGGTCTCGTGCCGTGCCCCGCTCGAAGAGGGATTCGCGGTGAAACAGCCCTAATGGAGGATGTGAGGGCCGCTGCCGTACTGGGGTGCGGAGGCACCGCGCATCGCGCTGCCCTCCGGCCGCGGTGCTTGCCTGTTCGGGGTCCTGGTACGACGATGCCGGCAGTGAGCCCCTCGCAGGGCGCCGTTCACAGGGCGCCGCTCCTCGATCACCGTGTGACTCAGGGAGGCACCAGCCGTGATCACGTTGACAGAGACGCTCGCCGTGGACACCGTGGATGAGTTCCTGACGAGTGAGGAAGTCGCTCGCCTGTCCCGGGTGATGGACAGCTTCATCCAGCAGGCCGGCTGGAAGCCCGCCTATGTCGGCGAGGAACTGCGTGACTTACCCGACGAGGTTCAGGAAGCCCTCCAGGCCGCAACCTTGCGTCACTTGCCGGAGATCCGCCGCACCTTCCCCTCCGCCACGGGGTGCTCGCCGTGGCAGCTCATTCAGTTCGGCGCCGGTGAAGGTGCCGTGCGCCACCTCGACGGCATCGGCGAAGACCCGCTCACCACCCCCCGTCACGTCGCCCGCGTCGGTGTAACTGTCCAGGAGGCGCAAGCCGGCGGTGAGTTCTTCTTCGAGACCACCTCCAGCCCTCACCTGTGGGACCCCCGCTTCCGCGAAGAAGCGGCACCCGGCTACGCCGACGGCATGCGCTTCACCCGTATCGCACCCCACGACAAGGTCTCCCGGCAGGCCCCGGAGACCGGCTGGATCCACGAGGTCCGCGGCGTCCCCTGGACCACGCCCGCCGGCGCGGGTACCGCCATCGTCTACGGCGCCCAGCTCATCCACGGCATCACGCCCGTCACCGAAGGCCGCTGCCGCAAGTTCATCACCGGCCTGATCGCCGGAGACTGACCCCCTTCTTCCCTCCTTCTTCCCTCCCCGGCGCCGAGGCCGCCGGACCGGGCCGGAGCGTGCGGCGCGCGGCTCGGTGAACGCCGTCTGCGTGCGCCGAGGAGTGCGTGCCGCCGCGTGTGCGAGGCAGCCGCGCTGCCGGAGCCGGTTGAGGCGGGGTAGTCCCAGTGTGCTCCAGGGGTAGGCACAGGGCCCGCAGGCTGCTCCGGGCGGGCCGGAGCACGCCGTCGATCCACGGGGAGATGTGGATGCTCGCAAAGGCGCGTTCTCGCGTGGCGTTGTGCGCCCTGGCTCTGTTCGGCACCTCCTTGGTGTGGTCCCCGGTGGCGGCCGCCGGAAGCACCGGCGAGACGGCGTTCGTGTGCTCGGGGAAGGAGAGCGGTTCCTTCGCTCCGGGCCTCGGGCTCTTGCCGAGGCCTACCCGTATCGAAGCCGACGCTCGGTACACCTGCTCCGGCAGGCCCGGCCAGGTCATTCCGGCCACCGGGCATTTCGTGGGATCGGCGAACGCCTCCTGCATCGCGGTGAACAGCCCCACCGGCCGGGAGAAGGTCCGCTACGCGGACGGCCGGGAGTCGGTCATCGACTACACGACTTCGACCGTCGTCCGCCTCAGTACGGTCACCGTCGTCACCCTCCACGGCACCGTGACCGAAGGCCGGGGCAAGGGCCGGACCGCACGACGCACCGTCGCGACACTGGCCACTCGGGTACCGGCGGCCGACTGTCTGCTGCCCGCCCCTGTCAACCATGCCGCAGGCGGTGTACAGCTGGACGTCGGCCCGGCCTGAGCGCTCTACTCCACCGGAAGTCCGTTTCGGCCCCGTCCGCGCACAGCAGCGCGCGCGTCGGACAAGCTCACATCACCAAGCGCCTCAGCACAGGCGGGTGCGGTAGCAGTGCGTGATGTACGGCATGGTGATCTCTGCGGCGTCGGCCAAGGCGGGGTGGGTGGCGCAGAATCTGCGGACTTCGGTGAGGAGCGCTGTCCGCTCGGCGAGCGGCAGGGCGATGACCGAGCTCCCGGAGGCGACCAGGTCGATGAGCTCGCTACGGGTGAGACGATCGCGCCATGCGACGGTACGGTGCTCGACCGGCGCGAACGGCAGCGCGATGCTGTCGACGCCTACGCCGACACTGGGAGTCCCTGGAACACCGTGCGGGTGAACGATCCGGTCGAGGCTCGAAACCCAGTCCTCACGCTCGTCGGGGGTGTTCCACACCAGGCTCAACGTACCGTGGCGGGTCAGCGTTCGAGCGACTTCGGGCACGGCGCGTTCTGCATCGACCCAGTGCCAGACCTGAGCAGCGACCACGGTGTCCACGCTGTGGTCGGGCAGGGGGATGGCTTCGGCGGAGCCGGCCAGCGCGGGAACGTCCGGGAGGTGATGAGCGAGTACCGCGCGCATCTGCTCGTCGGGCTCGACCGCGATGACATCCAGGCCGCGTTCGCGGAGCTGACGGGTCAGCTTGCCGGTGCCGGCACCGAGGTCGAGGATGCGGCGCGTGTCCCCCGGCACCATCCAGTCGATCGCCTGAGGCGGGTACGGCGGGCGCCCGCGCTGATAGGCAGCCGCAGCAGCGCCGAAGGAAAGGGCCTGCACGTGCCGGTCGCGCTGGTCCATGCGAGTCTCCCTGGAGGCCGGACCGGAGCCGGAGTACGTCAGAAGGGGCCGGGGGCGTGGAGCCGACGGCCCGCATGACGAGGTTATGAGGCCCGGTGAGCCGCCCGCGCGCTCCGCCACGCCGCGTTCCACGGAGCACTCGTTGGAGAACTCGTTGTCCTCGGGGTCGCACAGTGCTACCCACCCCGTTCCACGGGATCCGCACAACCGGCAGTGACCTGGCGCGTCAGGAAAGTCACGCCGTCACCCGACCACGAATGCCCGCCGGCGTCCAGAGGCAGCACCCGGCAGGGCCGCCGCACCCATACACTGCCCCGGCACCAACGTTCCACCGACGAAAGACAACACCGACATGTCCGGCGCACCACCCACCCCATCGCCCTCCAGCCAGGCTCCCGGCCCCCAGGGCGAGCCCGCACCGAGCGCGGGGCGGCGCCGGTGGCGGTCGACGCCGGCGCGGCTCGGGTTCCTGGCCGGTGTGCCGGTGGCGGGCCTGGTCGAGCCCCGGTTCAGCGCGGCGGTGCTCGTCGTGGCCCTGGTCGTGGTCTGGCGCCGTAACCCGTGGCCCCGGGCGGGCCGGATAGCGGCGACGGTCGCCGCCGTGGCCATGCTGGGCGCGGTGGTCCCCGACCCTCCGAAGGCCGGCGGACACGGCGCCGTGGCCGCCCACAAGAACAAGACCGGCGGCGCGTCTCCAGCCACCCCCGCATCACCCACCGCGCCACGGCCGACAGCGGTGAAGGCAGCAGCCTCTCCGGCTCCGGAGTATCGCGGGCAGCGCCTGGACGTCGCGTTCGGCAAGGCACGGAAGGCCGGGTACTCCGTCACCCAGCACGACGCCTCCGACCAGCACAAATCCATCATCGCCCGGTCCTTGTGGACCGTGTGCTTCCAGGAGACGGGCGGCAGCCCCGACCGGCCCTCCCTCGACTTCGGTGCCGTCCACACGGGCGATCCCTGCCCGAAGAAGGACGGCGAGCCCGTCCCCTGGCCGGTCATGCCCGAACTGGTGTGGAAGACGTGGCCGGCAGCCCGCGCTCAGGTCGTCGCGCTGGGAGTGGAGAAGGACCACGTCCGGGCCCGGGCTGCGTATCGCAATGACACGCTCCCGGCGGAGGGCGCGTACGACACCTGGAGGGTGTGCACACACGACCCGGCCGAAGGCCGCCGGCTCCCCCGCGACACCTGGGTGACGCTCTACCTCTCGTCGCAGGACAACGGCTGTCCCGAGCCGGACCGGGCGAACGGCACCTCGGTGGACCTCCCGGACCGTGACGACGACGGCGACCCCGACTACCGCGACCCTTTCCCCGGCGACCACGACCGCAATACGGCCTTCCCCGACGGCCACCGCCGGGAGGGGGGCGACTCCGGCAGTTCCCACCACCGTGGTGGTGGCTTCAGCGTCTGCCGCCACACGCGGTGGTGCTGAGGAGCTACGGCTCCTCAGCAGTGTGTCGGAAGCGAGACAGGAGCGGCATGCGGCATAGGCTCCGGCATGCGACATAGGCTCCTCCCCCGGGGCGGGGCCCGGGGCGGCGTGCTGTTCCGTGAAGGAACGCGGCACGGCCCGGGTCACACCCTCGAACCCGTCGTCGCGCCCATCGCGCCCGTCGCACCCGTCGCACCGTGATGTGAAAGAGCACTGCCATGCCGATGCGTGCCGACAGCCGGCTGCACACCGTCTCCTTCGGGCAGGTCCTCAGCGGGTTGCGCGCAGGCGGTCCGCTGGGCCTGATGGAGCGTACGGGTCAGCAGGCCCAGGGAGCGCCGGCCCGGCTCGATCTGGGTGCCTTCCGGCCCCTCCTCGTCACCCATCCCGACCACGTACGGCACGTCCTGCGCGACCGCGGCGAGAACTACCGGAGGGGCGCGATGATGTGGAAGCCCTTGGGCCGGCTGACGGGGCTGGGCATCGCGGGCGAGGGGCCCCGCTGGCAGGCGAGCCGTGGCCTCTGGTGCAAGGGCCTGTCGGGCCGCTCCGCGCACGCCGCCGTCGAAGCGACGGCCCCGTCCATTGCCGGCGCGGTGACGGACTTGGAGCAACGTGTGGCGGCCGGTGCGACGGTGGACGCCGTAGCGGAGATGACCCGCATCGTGCTGCGGATCGTCAACCCGGTGTTCTTCGGCTCGCGCATCCCCCAGTCGCAGTGCGACCGGCTCGCCGCCGCGGTCACCGTCGCCTTCGGCTCGCTGCTGTGGCGGATGGCGCTGCCCTTCGTACCGCTCGCCGTGCCGATGCCGGGTGACCGCGCCTTCGGCCGCGCCACCCGTACGGTCAACGAGATCCTGCTGCCACTGATCCGCCGAGCACGGCGCACTCCGCGCAGCGGCACGGACCTGATGAGCCTCCTGCTCGGGGGCCGGGACGCGGAAGGCCGGCCCCTGAGCGACGAGCACATCGCCCAGGACGTCGTGGCCCTCTTCGTGGCGGGTTCGGAGTCCAGCGCGCTGACCTTGACCTGGCTCTGGGTCGCGCTGCAGGAGCATCCCGGGGTGGTGGCGGAGCTGCGCCGGGAAGCCGACGACGTGCTGGCCGGCGGACCTCCCCGGCGCGAGCACGTACGCGAACTGGTCCTCACCCGGCGCGTGCTGGCCGAGGTCTGCCGCCTGTACACGGTGGCATGGGCGGTGCCACGGACGGCCGCCGCGGAGGACGTCATCGGCGGAGTGAGGGTCCCGGCCGGCACCACACTCGTCCTCTCCCCCTACCTGACCCACCGGCTGCCCGAGTTCTGGGAGCATCCGCTGCGCTTCGACCCGGACCGGTTCACCGAGGAGCGCGTGCGCAACCGGCATCCGCTGGCGTATCTGCCCTTCGGTGACGGGCCTCACCAGTGCGTCGGCCAGTCGTTCTTCCTGCAGGAGGCGGCGCTGGTCGTGGCCACGATGCTGACCCGGTTCCACATCGCGGTCGCGGGGCGGGTCGTGCCCAGGGCCTCGGTCGCACTGCGGCCCCGGGACCGGGTCGGCTTGGTGCTCACGCCGCGCCGATGACCTGTCATACGGCTCCTTGCGCGCGGCTCACTACGCGTCCGCCGTCCGCTCGTCCGTCCGCCGTCAGAATCGGTCCCACCACCAAGCCACCGAGGGAATCGCCGGTGGTGTGCCGGAGCCGGGTGCGGCCGGTGTGAAGGAGCCGGTGGTGACGACGGCTCCGGGGTGCCGGCCGTCGGGGTTGGTGTAGCGCCCGGCGCGCAGTCCCCATTCGATGTTTCCGCGGATCAGGTGCGAGAGGTGATCGAGGCGTAGCCGCAGGGGCTCGCACGCCCGGGGCCGCACCTGGTCCCGCAGCCGGACGAAGCGCAGGGTCAGCCGGTTGCACAGGTCCACGGCCGCGGCCATCGCCGCTTCGAAGCCCAGGCCGCGCTCGGCGGCCAGGATGTCGACGAGGTTCAGCCGGCACTGCGAGGGCTGCGGGTCGCGGGCGGCCAGCCAGCGTTCCTTGCCGTAGGAGAACAGGTCGTCGTCGAAGGCCGCAATGGTGAAGGCCAGTTCGTCCAGGGCGCGCACCGCGGGCGCGTCCAGCGCCTCGGCGGGGATCTCCCGCCCGTCGATGATCTCCATCCAGCTGGTGGTCGCCGTGCCGGCGGCGGTGTGCTGCCGCATGTGGGCGTAGTCGTCCAGCGACGGCGTACGGTCGCGCAGGCGGCAGCCGATTTCCCACAGCACACCGAGGAACCAGGCGCGGTGCCCCTCCACCATGCGCCGGACCTGCACCGGCGTGCCCGCTGTACGGCAGCGCGCCGCCAGGTCGCCCGCCGCCGCGAGGAACGGATCCATGGACCCGGGGGGTGTCGTTCCCGGTGCTTCCAGTACGCGCATCAGGCGCGTGGCGAAGCCGGTGAAGTCGCCGGCGCGCGTGCCGGCAGGTCCCTCGTCGCAGTGCAGGTCATCGAAGGCGAACATCAGTGCGCACCAGTCCACCGCGACCTGGAGCCGGTCCGCCGGCGCCAGGGGCATGATTCGCCCGTAGAAGCCGCCGCAGTCGTTGCCGGTCATGCGTACGCGTTGCACGCCGTCCAGGCACAGGCCGTACCCGTTCATCCATGCCGTTGCCCGCGCGTTCAGCCGGCCAGCGTCGGGGTGCTCGGCGGAGGGCAGGGGGCAGTACCGCGGCGGGATCTCGACGCGGATGGTGCCCGCGACGCGCTCTCTCGCGATGCCCCGCTCCGTCGTGATGTCTCGCTCCTGCGTGACGTCGCCGGCCGCCGGGGCCAGGGTGCCGCCGCTCGTGCCGGTCACGGCAACAGGGCGTAGGAGAGTGACTGTGCCGCCTGGCTCACGTCACCGCCTGCGGTGGCGTCGAACACCGTGCCCTCGGCGGGCAGCGGGCTGGTCCCGAAGGCGTCCTTGAGCGCGTTGCCCCCGCCCCGGCCCAGGCCCAGGGACGCAGCGCCCTCCGCCGTGCCCCGGGTGAGATCGACCTTGGTCTTGTCCAGCTGGAAGTCCAGGGTGAGCAGGTCGATCCGCTGTTGCGCCGCCCGCGCCCTGCCGCTCGATGTGCCGGCCGGCGTGGTGGCCGATGTGCTTGCCCGCGTGCCGGCCGACGTGCCTTCGATGGTGGCCCTCCCGTCGGCCTTGCGCGTGCCGAAGTTGAACTCCACCTCCGTGAAGGACAGCGTCCGACCCGTGGACTTCGTGAACGTGACGCCTCCGTCGGCCGGCACCGATCCCGCGCTGAGGTCCATCGCGAACTCACCCCGCGTCAAGGGCATGCGGACGCACGTGCGGCCGCCGACGTTGGCCATCACCGCAGGGCTCTGCGCGCCGAGCGTCACCCCCTGATCGGCCAGAGCCTTGCTTGCGGCCGGCGTCGGGCACAGATCCGCCTGCGCCTTGCCGACCTTCAGCTGCGGAGCGGGAAGCACGCTCGGCGTGATCCCCGTCGCCGCGCCGGCCCAGGACAGGGCGAAGCCCGCGGCGGCCACCGCGCAGCCCAGCGCCACGGCGCGGCCCCAGGGCAAGGACATGACGACTCCTGTCGACGTACGTGCGGAGCGTCGGCGCTCTCTCTCCGACACCGGCCCCGGTCTCTCACGGGACGGGCTCTTCCTCCACGCGACCACGCCGCCGGGCCGGGGACTACCGCACGTGGGCCACTCGGGTGACAGACCGGGCCGGTGCCGTCGGCGGGGCTTCCTCGACGGGTCGCAGCCGGCCCGCTGTGACGTCCACCCGGCCCCCGGTGAGGCGGGGTCCGGCCCGGTCGATCTGCTCCGGCGTACTGGGCATTCCCCGCTGTCGCCGGCCGCTCCGGGCGGCTACGCAGTGGCGAGCGCAGCCGGGGTCATCCGGGCCAGCGCGGTGCGCAGGGCGGCGTTGAACCGGTCGGGGGTCTCCTGGTGCGGCATGTGTCCGACGCCGGCAATCACGCTGACCTCGGCGCCGGGCGTCAGGGCGGCGCAGGTCCGGGGTACCTCCAGGGGGATCGCGGCGTCCAGCTCACCGTGGATGTAGTGGATCGGCACCTGCAGCCCGGGCAGTGCCGGTCGGGGGTCGTAGCCGACCGCGGCCGCCTGGTGTTCGTCGATGTAGACGCCGGAGTCGAGGATCTGGCGGACCGTCCAGTCGATGAGGGCGGGCGCGGTGCCCGGTGCGTACCAGCCGGGCACCCAGGCGGCGACCGTACCGGCGCGGTCGCGGCGCAGATTTGCCACGAGTTCCGCCTGTGCCCGGGGCTGCGTGGACGGCCAGTACCCCGGCGCGCCCACCGGGATCACGCCTCGGATCAGGCCGGGGTGTTGCACACCCAGTTCCGTGGCGAAGGATCCGCCGATCGAGGAGCCGACGACCACGGGCCGGTCCAGTCGCAACGCACCGATCAGCGCGACCAGGTCGCCGACCACTTCCGCGACGGAGTTGCCGTGGGCGGGGTGGGTCGATCGCCCGCAGCCCCGCCAGTCGACGGTGACGACCCGGTGGTCCCGGACGAAGTCGGGCAGCTGAGCTCCCCAGGTCCGGCCGCTGGTGCCCCAGCCGTGCAGGAACAGCAGCGCCGGGCCGGTCCCCTCGTCCTCGTAGTGGAGCGTGGTGCCGTTGACGTCCAGGCCGGGCATGGTGGTTCCCCTCTTTCTCGTGGGCCGCGGAGGCCGTGTGCGGATGCCGTTCGCGATGTCCACAGCCAATCGCGATCACGTCCGGCGAACAATGAGCGATCCGCGCCTACACTGATCACGAACATTGATCAATGCCGGTCACGGCGGACGGGTGGGGGGCAGGGCAGCACATGGAGCTGCGTCAGTTGCGCTACTTCCTCACCGTGGCGGAGGAACTGCACTTCGGCCGGGCCGCCGAGCGGCTGCACATCGTGCAGTCCGCGGTCAGCCAGCAGCTCCGCCGCTTGGAACGCGAACTGGGTACGGAGCTCTTCGCCCGCTCCACCCGCACGGTCCGGCTCACCGAAGCCGGCGAGCGGCTCCTTCCCTACGCCCGGCAGATGCTCGCCCTCCAGGCACAGGCCCGGGAAGCCATCGACGACCTGCGTGCCGGACAGGCCGCGACGGTACGCCTCGGCACCAGCACCGGACTGGGCGTACGGCTGGACGCCGTGCTCACCGCGTTCACCCGGCACGCCGCCGGCAGCGCCCAGCTGGAACTCGTCACCGGCAGCACCGATGAACGCCTTGCCCGGGTGCGGGCCGGCGACCTGGACGCCGCCCTGCTGCGCGGCGAACGTACCGACCCCGGGCTGGAGTTCTTGCCGTTGTGGCAGGACGCGCTCATGGCCGCGCTGCCCGCGGGCCACGAGCTGGCCGCCCGGGAGAGCGTCGAACTGGCCCGGCTCGCGGATCTGCCGCTGCGGCTCTCCCCGCCCTCCCGCAACCCCGCGCTCCACGACCTGGTGATGCGCTCCTGCAGGGCGGCCGGCTACACGCCCGTCGCGGGGCCGGAGTTCACCAACGACCAGGACACCCTCGCCGCCATCGGCTACGGCCGGCCTTCCTGGACGGTCTTCTACGCCCCGCACGCCGCCCAGCTCCGGTCCGTTCCCGGCGTGGTGTTCCGCCCCCTGAGCGAGCCGGTACCCCTCATGCAGACCTGCCTTGCGGTCCGGAAGGGGCCGCCCCGGGCAGCGCTGCGTGCGCTGATCGAAGCCTGCTACGAGGCAGCCGACGGATCGAATATTCCGTGCCGTTCCGGCAGCGCAGGTGCAGACTCACTCCATGACGGACATGCAGGCGTTCCGGGACGCGGTGACGGGCTGGGCGAGCGGCGGCCCCGGCGGGCCGGCGAGTGAGCTGGCTGTGAGACTGAGGGTGCGGACAGCGGTGCTGCTGGAAGGCCCGAGCGACCTCGCGGCCGTCGAAGCGCTGGCGGCACGGCGAGGCCGGAACCTTGCCGCCGAGGGGGTGTGCGTCGTGCCGATGGGCGGGGCGATGAACATCGGC
This sequence comes from Streptomyces sp. URMC 127, assembly GCF_051386535.1. Taxonomy (NCBI): domain Bacteria; kingdom Bacillati; phylum Actinomycetota; class Actinomycetes; order Kitasatosporales; family Streptomycetaceae; genus Streptomyces; species Streptomyces sp. URMC 127. The sequence goes on along the minus strand of NZ_JBPQTW010000001.1, from coordinate 39,232 downwards.
CGCTACGCCGGCCTCCTCGGGCCGCCCGGCCTCGGCCTCCGCCTGGCCGGACTGTGCGACGAAGGCGAGCAGCGCTTCTACGACCGTGGCCTTGAGCGGGCGCGGGCGTCGCCCCGGGGCTTCTTCGTCTGCGTGAAAGACCTGGAGGACGAGCTGATCCGCGCGCTGGGCACGGCGCGAGTGGAGGAGATCGTACGGGCCGAGGGCGAGCTCCGTGCCTGGCAGACCTTCCTGCACCAGCCCGCGCAGCACGGCCGGCCGCGGCATCAGCAGTTGCGGCGCTTCCTCGGCACGACGAAGGGCCGCAAGATCCGCTACGGCCGCCTCCTCGTCGAGGCCGCCCACAACCGGGTACCAAGACCGCTCGACGACCTCCTCTCGGCCCTGTAACCGACGCCGGGGGGGCGCGGCCCACAGCCGCTCGGTTGTTGACGATTCGCCTGCAGGAGGAGTGGAGGTGCCGGTGAGATGGAGATGGAGTACGGCCGGCACTGCGGCGCAACACTGCTGATGCTGCGGTCGGACCCGCGCGGCTTCTACAGGGGCCGGCGGCTGGTCTGTTCGGTGGCCGGCAGTCGGCGGGTGAAGACCTTGCCGCCTGCCTCGAAGAGGGCGGTGGCGCCGCGGCCGTCCAGGGAGAGCGAGTTGGGCGACCAAGAGCTCTCCAGGCCGGCTTCGGTCATGCTGATCCGCTCGATCCGCCCGGTTCGCAGATCGCGCCGGAAGATGTCCGCCGCCTGGTTGGTGTCGCCGGGCACGAGGTTGTCGGCGTCCGAACCGAAGATCACCCAGCGGCTGTCGGCCGTCATGCTGCCGCGGTACGCCTCGTGGCCGGTCCGGGTGCCGGGCAGTGGAGGGCCGGCCTTCGTGGTCGTCCCCTGCCGTAGGTCCCGGACGTAGAGCTCGACGTGTGAGCCTCCCTCATCGCTCCCGTCGGCGCTCCCGTCGGCCTCGAAGACCCTGAACATGGCGTACCGCCCGTCAGGGCTCAAAGTCGCGTTCGGAAGCGCGTCACGCAGCACGCCGGCGGGGTCGATGCCGGCCCCCTGGATGCGGCCGGTGCGCGCGTCGTACACGTAGAACGGGAAGGTGCGGCGCGGCGGTGGGGGCTTGGGCACGGCGAGGCCGGGTCCCTGGTCTCGCGGCAGCAGGTTGGTGGCCTTGGAGCGGAATCCGATGACGGCTCCGTCCGCGCTGATCATCGGGTCTGCGGAGCCGCCGTCGGCCGGGGAGCCGTCCGCGCCGGCCGTGACCAGGCGGGTGGTTCCCTTCCAGCGGTCCGTGACGTAGACGTCCCGCCGGTCCAAGGTGTACGTCACGTACCTGCCGTCCGCGCTGATGGCGGGGCTCTCGGCGTTCCGCGCGCCGGAGGTGATCAGTTCCGTGCGGCCGGTCCTGCGGTCCCTGACGAAGATCTTCCAGGCACCCTCGGCCGGCTGTCCCGGCACGACGCCGCCCGCGTCGGAGCTGAACGCCACGTACCGGCCGTCGCCGCTGATGGCCGCCTCACTGGTGGATCCGTCCAGTTGCGAGCCGTCGTCGGCGACGCTGACCCGCTCGGTGCGCCCGGTGTGCAGATCCCGGACGAACACGTCGTACAGGCGGTTGGTGTCGCCCTGCACGAGGTTGGACGCCAGGGAGGTGAAGAGGCCGTACCTGCCGTCGGCACTCAGCCCGCGTGCTTCCGACCAGTTGTCGGGCTGGGCTCCGCCGAGTCCCACGTCCACCTGCGCGATGTCGTCCCGCGCCGGGGCTGCCTGCGCCGGCAGCTCCGCACCCATCAGGAGGAGGGCGGCGGCCGCGAGTACGCCGCCCCCGCGTATCCGCCACCGCTGCCTAGTGCTGCTGTGCGCCCGTCTCACGCGATCAGTCCTCCCCTGTGGCCACGCTGACATATGCCTGCAGAGCCAACCGGCGGGTGGCCCGCGGGTCAATGACACCGACCGTTCACGGGCGGAAATCTGCCAACGCGGCCGACCCTGCGGCCCGCGGTCGTGGGGCCGCTGCCCGGCGGCGTCCCTCGCACCGCGAGTAGGCGCCCGCCCCCTCGGGTACGGCGTAGTCGTGCACTACGTGATCGAGTGTCTCTTCAGGCTCAATGATGGGTGAGGCTACGGTGAATGATCTCGCGGAGTCCGTCGAATCGATGGAGCAGCTCGCTGCGGTCTGGCGCGCCATGGTGATCGACCGCGATGCGGGCGCGGACGTGCGCGACCTTCCCGGCATCGCGGTTCGCTGGGCGGACTGCCGGTTCGCGTTCTGGAACTGCATCACCCTGACCGAGGTGGGCGCGGATGCGGAGCTCGTCGGGCAACGTCTGGGCGAGGCCGCGGACATCATGCGCGCGAAGAGGCACCCGGGCTTCCTGTGGCTCTTCGAGGACCTGCTCGGCGACGGGGCCGGCTCCGCACTGGAAACGGCGGCCGAGCGGGCCGGCCTGCAATACGCCTTCCCGGGTACGGGCATGGCCGGAGACCTGCTGCCCATCCCCGAGCCGGTCCACCCCGACCTGACGTTCGTGCGCGTGACGTCCGATGAGCAGTTGCGCGCCTATGCCGACCTCAATTCGCGCGCGTACGGGTTCCCCTTGGAGGACGGCCGCGACGGTCTCGGCGGGTCCGCGCTCTGGAAGAACGAGGTGCACGCCTACCTGGGCATGCGCGGTGACGTTCCGGTGGCGTGCGCCGCCACCGTCGAGGCGGACGGCCGTCTCTTCGTCGTGCTCGTCGCCACGGACCCGGAGTGGCAGCGCAGGGGCTACGGCGAGGCGGTCACGCGCAAGGCGCTGTACGAGGGCGCCCGCGCCACCGGGCTGACCCGTGCCACCTTGCACGCGACGGCCGCCGGCGCCCCCGTGTACCCGCGGATCGGCTTCAAGCCCAATTCGCCGATCCGCTTCTACACCCTGCGGGGCTGACCCGGGCTCGCCCGGCCGGGCTCAGTGGGAGCGGTGGTCCAGTGCCTGGGAGATGCGCTGGATCGCCTCGCGGATCGTGTCCTTGTGGAAGGCGGTGAAGCACAGGCGGAAGTAGCCCTGTTCGAGGTTGGAGAGCGTCTGCCCCGGGAGGAGCTGGACGTGGGCCTCCTTCTTGATGTACTGGAACAAGTCGCTCTCCGCCGTGTCGATCTCGGGGAAGAGCACCGGCAGGCGGAGGTCACCGGGCTTGCCTTCCTCGGTGCTGCCGCTCGCGTTCGCGTGGTGCGCGTGCCCGTTGGGCGGGAAGTGCGGGCCCCGGTCGTAGGGGATCTCCGACGCGGCCGGCAGCAGGTACTCCCGCAGGTCGAGCCAGAGGAACTGGGCGCTGTTCTGTCCGTCGTGGAAGACGTAGGGGATGTTCTTGGCCTCGTCGAGGGCGGTCCGGGCCGACTCGAAGGCGTCGGTGAGGACCGTCCGGTACTCGTCCATGAGCTCGGCGGCGAAGCTCCGGCCCGAGTCCTGGGTTTCGAGGAGGCTGCGGAGGACGTAGTGCTTGAGGGAGTCCAGGGGGCTGAACCAGGAGTAGGGCTCGCCGCCGCTCGGGAGCGCGGTCTTGCCGGTGAGGACGTCCTTGACCGCGCTGTTGCGGGTGAGGGCGACGCCAGCCTTGAAGCCGGAGAGCCCGAAGTCCTTGGCGAAGCCCCACACGACGTGCACCCGGTCCCGGGCCCCGGCGATGTTGCGGTAGGCGTCGAGCTCGAAGGCGCTGACGAAGGGCGGCTGCGCCGTCGTGAGCTGGGAGTGCGCGTACATCTCGTCCGAGATGATGTGCATGTCCGTGCAGTTGAGCGCCCACGTGTAGATCTTCTCCAGCAGGTCCTTGCTGTAGTTGACGCCGAGCGGGTTGTTGGGGTTGGTGAGGACCAGCAACCTGGGCTTGTCCGCCTGTCCGTAGTAGGCACGTTGCAGGACGTCGAGGGTCAACTGGAATCCGGTGCCGAGGTAGGCGGGAACGCACTCCAGGCCGGGCCGCTGCTCGAAGCACCACTTGAAGCCCTGCCAGAAGGGGGCCGGGATCAGCACCCGGTCACCGGTGCCGAGGTCGCCGGTCCTCTTCAGCGCGAAGGCCAGGCACTCCAGTGCCGCCGAAACGCCCGAGGTGCCGAAGATGTCGTCGGGTCCGAGGTCGGTGCCGAACTGCGGGCGGAGCAGCTCGGCGAGGTCCTCGCGCATCGCGTCGGTCCCGTAGACGGGCACGGGGTACCGCAGGTCGTCCTCCGTCAGGGCCCGTAGCTTGCTGAAGACCTTCTCGTTCAGCTGCGGGAACAGCAGGACGTTCTCGGCCGTGCCGAGGTTGAGGAGGTCGGGGAAGAGCTGCTGCTCGACGGTGAGGCGGCGCTCGGGGTCGATGGTGCGGGCCAGCAGTGCGATCACTTCGGCCGGGGTGCGGTCGCTGACGTGCCGGGGCGTGGAAGCCATCCTCGTCTCCTGTCAGTGGTCGGTTCTTGCAGTGGCCGGATCTTGCGGTGGTTCGGGGCTTGCGGTGGTTCGGGGCTTGCGGTGGCCGGTTCTTGAGGTGGCCGGTCCTTGCGGTAGTTCGGTTCTTGTGGCGTCGGGCGGCGGTCGTACCGCTCACACGTCGGGCAGCTTGGCCAGCAGCCAGCGGACGCTGTTGTCACCGCCGAGCTGCGGGAAGTACGTCATCGCCTTGTCGCACAGCTCGATGAGGTGGGCCTGTTTCCCCTGCTCCGGAAGCGCGTAGTACTCGAAGGTCGGCCCGGCCGGGACGGCGGCCATCGTCTCCGCGAGCGTGACGAGGATGCCCTGCATGGCGGAGATGAAGGAACGCTCCAGGTGGTAGCGGAAGTTGCTCTCACCGGGCTTGAGGTCCTTCCACGAGGTCCGGAAGATCACGTCGAGCATGTGCATGACGTAGCTGTAGGCAGCGTTGAAGAGGGTGTTGAGCGCGGTGAGCCCGGCGTCCGCGGCATAGTCGCCGGCGTGCGGGTCGGTGCGGAAGTCGTGGAGGGTGCCGATGCCCTCGATGCCCTCGGCGATCCGCTGGAACTTGGTGTAGTGCGGGAGCTCGTCGAGCCCCGCCTTGGGGTGGACCGGGTCGACCGGCACGGTCGGCTCGCCCGGTTCCAGGCCCTCGCCCTGCTCCACGATGGTCTTCAGGGCGTCGAGGGCGCTCTGCAGGTCGTGCACGAGCAGGGGTTTGCCGCCGCCGTCCCTGTTCCAGTACGCGGCGACGTACTGGAGGTCCGGCTGGTTGCCGGCCCACAGTTTCGCGCCCATGGTCTGGTCGAGCCGGCGCAATCCGTCCTCTATGGCGCGGTAGAACTCGCCGACGGTCGCGTACCAGCCGTCCGGCGGCGGGGGATCCAGCGGGTCCGGCTTGGGCCGCTCGAACTCCATGAAGACGTCCCTGACCTGGTCCGGGGTGCACTTCCCGAGGTGGAGCAACAACGGCGGCGACCGGTGCAGCATCGTGCTGGGGTACTTGGGCATGAACTTGTCGTCATAGAAGGTGACGTCGGCGCCGTCGCCCAGTGCCACCAGCAGGTTGCGCACCAGCGTCAGGTGCAGCATCTCCTCGACGACGATGCTGCGGATGAGCCGGGAGGCGCCGACCCCGGGGTCCCACTGCGAGTAGCCGCGGGTTTCGATCGAGAAGGCCGCGTAGAGGTACATGGGGATGGTGGACATCTCCACGTAGGCGGCCTGGTGCAGGTGATTGAGGAGCTCCGGCAGCGTGTCGATGGGCTCGGTGGGGTTGACCGGGTGCGAGCGCATGACGGGGGGTGCGGAGAATTTCAGGTCGTCGGCCATGCCGTGGTCTTCTCCTCTCGTGGTGGAGGTGCCGGTAGGGACGCGTGCGCGCCCGTGCCGCGTACGGAGATCCAGCCGCTCCTCGCCCAGGCGCCCACCAGGCCGCCGGCCTCGCCCGGGGCGATCCGGGCCTTCGCGGCCGCCTCCCGCACGGTGGCCCTGCTCTCCAGCAGGGTTTTCAGCAGCCGGTACGGGGCCGGGGGCAGCTCGACGGTGACGACGGTGTAGTCACGCCGGGACAGCACGAGACCCACCGGGCGCGGCCGGGGCGGGTCACCGGCCCGGCCCCGCAGAGCCGCGGCGTGGTACTCGTGCACGGGGGCGCAGGCGTGCATCACCCGTACGCAGGGGGCCGGGAACGCGACCGCGTCGAGGAATCCGTCCTCTGCCGGAACGAGGCCGGTGCTCTCCGGATCGTCACGGTCTTCGGTGCGTGAGCCGTCCTCGGTGCCCGGACCATCCTTGATGCCCGCGCCGTCCTCGATGCCCGCGCCGTCGTACACCTCGGCGAACGCGCGCTCGTAGCGGGCCAGGTCGATCATCAGGTCGATCCACGGTTCGCGCCGCCCGGGCGGCTCGCCGCCATCGGGTCGGCCGGCGGCCAGGTGCTCGGGGAACCGCTCGTCCAGCCGGGCGAGGGTGTACGAGCGGGACGGGCGGGCGTCGAGGTAGCCGAGGGCGAAGTCGTCGAACAGCCCGGGGCCGAGCAGGGTGCGCAGGGCCGGGTGCAGCGCCCGCATGGTCTCCAGCAGGCGCAGCCGGTAGCCGCGCCGGTAGAGGATGAACCGCTCGGTGGACGTCACCAGGTCCCGGACCGCCTCCGGCGCGTCCTGCGACGGGTCGAGCAGGGCGTGCTGGAACCGGCGCTGGGCCTCGGCCAGCGAACGCGGGCCCGTCACCGGGCCGCGCCCGCGCCGGCGTACTGGCGGGCCGTCGCCAGCTCGTCGAGCAGCTCGTCGAAGGGCGGGATCCGGTCGTCCCGTTCGAGCAGTGTGGGCACCGGCCCCGTCAGGGCGACGGCCTGCGCGTAGAGCTCCCATACGGGGTCGGCCACGGGCCGGTCGTGGGTGTCGACGATGTGCGTGCCAAGGTCGGTGTGGCCGGCGAGGTGGATCTGCACCACCTTCTCGTGCGGCAGCGCCCGCAGGTACTCGGTGGGGTCGAAGCCGTGGTTGACCGAGGAGACGTAGACGTTGTTGACGTCCAGGAGCAGGCCGCAGCCGGAGTCGGCGGCGAGGCGGGAGAGGAACTCCCACTCGGTCATGGTGGCCCCGCCGAACTCCACGTAGGTGCTGGGGTTCTCCAGGACGAGCTGCCGCTCCAGCACGTCCTGGACGATGCCGACCCGCCGCGTGACGTGGGCCAGAGCCTCCTCGGTCAGCGGCAGGGGCAGCAGGTCGTGCGTGTTCAGCCCGGCCACGCCGGTCCAGCACAGGTGGTCGGAGACCCAGCGGGCGCGGGTGGCGTCGGCGAGGCGCCGCAGCCGGCGGAGGTAGGCGAGGTCCAGCGGGTCGGTGCTGCCGATCGACATCGACACGCCGTGCAGGACGAGCGGGTAGCGTTCGGCGATCCGGTCGAGGGCGTGGCGGTGGAAGCCGCCGGAGTCCATGAAGTTCTCGGAGATCGCCTCGAACCAGTCCACGGCCGGTTGCTGCTCCAGGACGTGGCGCAGGTGCGGGGAGCGCAGGCCGATGCCGAAGCCAAGGTCGCGGCGCGTCATGCGCCGTTGCGGGGGCCGGGGCCGCTGCTGTTACCGGCTCCGTAGCCGTCGTTGCCACTGCCACTGCTGTTGACGCCGTTGCCGTCGGCGCCGGGGATCGGGCGCGGCTTCTCGTAACTGGGCACGAGGTCGTCCGGGTAGCCCTCCCCGGGCGACGGGCCGAAGGGGACGCCCGCCTCGTACATCCGCTGCTCGAAGAGCTTGCGGGCCCGCTTCCACACGCTGGTCCCGCGGTACGGGCCGGCCGCGTGCACCCGGCTCTCGTTGATCGGGCTGGCGCAGCTGCCGTTCCAGCGGCACTCCTGGTCGCCGGGCTTGGCCTGTTCGGCGTCGGACCCGGCGTATCCGCAGCCGCCCTGGCCCCGGCACTCGTTGTGCCCGTGACAGACGTGGAAGACGGTGGCGCACTCCCCCGTGCCGGCCATGTCGCCGGTGCCGCCGAAGCCATGCCCCTTGCAGGCGTTGAGGCCCTTGCACACGTGGAGCTCGATCGCATCCTGCTGGTCGCGCGGCTCGGCACGCTCCGGTCCGGCCTCCTGCGCCTTGGCGCGCCGCCGCGCTGCCGTGGCGGCGCCCTCGCTGTGCTGCGGGTCCATGGGTGTGCCCTCCCTTCCGACGGCCGGGAGCGGGGCGGCGCCCGCTTCCCGGAGCTGCGTGGCTGGACCGCCCATCCTTCGCAGTCCGCCGCGGCACGGGCCAGGGCGCCCTTCGGCCACCGGCACGGCCGGGTGCCCTTCCCGGCCACCGCGATACGGTGATGACGGCGGGATTCCGCTTGAATCCTCACTGCGCATGGCGGCGCCGCCCGGGGAATTTAAAACATGCGTCCGACGGCATCATGACCCGAATGATTCGGTGGGCGGTGCGGCGGGCTCCCTGCGCGCGCCCGCTTGGCACTACGTGCCACCGTCGGCGGGCTGCGCACAGCCGGGCCGAATGGCCGGATTCCCGTTGTTCCGCAGGTGCGTCTTCCTTGGGAAGATGTCTTACGGCGACGCAAGGGGGGCGGCGAGGAAATCAGCCACGGGCGTTTCCGCCAGGAGCGTTTTCTTGGGATTTCCTTCGCCGTCGCCCCTCTCGGCGCTCATGCGCGCGCCGCCGGGACCGCCTTCCGGAACCGGTGCGGCACACGGCCGCGGCGGCGGCCAGAAGGGACTCGCCCAGCGGGCAGCGGGCCTGAAGGGAGGAACTCGGCCCCGCGGTCCTGGAATTCGCCGCGCTCCTCCATCGTGACGGAATCACGCGGATGTACGTGGACAAAAATGATCCGGGAGGTACCGGAGGAGCCCGGAACATTCGCTCCCTCGACGGGCTCCTCGCCTATCTCAACGTCGTTATCTCCTGGGCACCGGCATTCGAGCGGGACCCTCGCAAGCAGATATTCCTGCTCATGTCGGCGCTGTTCGGCTATATGCGCCTGACGCCGCCGGGATTCGCCGCCTTCCGGCTCCCCCAATTCAACGACGGACCGCGGGCCGTCCTCCAGAACACGGCGGCCACGGGCCGTGGAGCGGATCGGGCACGGCACCGCGGGCGAGCACCTAGCCGACGCGTCCGCGGCCGTGCGGCTCATCCCGTGCCGCAGCCGAGCGTTTCGACCGTGCCGTTCAGGCGTGCTCGCTCGGCCGCGAGGACCGCCATGTGGCCGGCGAGGGAGTCGCGCGGGCCCGACTTGATCCGTGCGGGCTCTCCGGTCGCCACGGCCCCGACGAAGGCGTCCATGAGGCCCGCGTCTCCGCCGCCGTGGCCACCGGCCGCGGTCATCTCCCCCGGCCGCGCGGGCGTGACCTCCGATTCCGTGCGGGTCAGGAAGTCGTAGACCCGTACGGTCTCGCCGTCACCGCAGAGCTCGCCCCGGGTGCCGAAGATCCGGGTCTTGCGGTCGGCGGCCTCGTTGAACGCGGTCATGGTGAAGGTGGCGGTGGCTCCGCCGGGGAACTCCATCGCGACGACCTGATGGTCGACCACGTCGTTGTCGCAGGCGTACACGCACCGGCCGTAGGGCCCCGTGCGCAGAGCCTGGTCGAGCGCTCGCGGCGTGAAGTCGTCGACGACGACGCTGAGCGGCCAGTGGTGTTCTCCGCGGTCGAGCATGCCGCCGTAGAAGCGCGTGGCCGAGTACGGACAGTTGTGCGCGACCGCGCACTCCACGCACCGGTCGGCCGCCTGGGCGGGCCGGTTGGCCGGGGTGAAGTGCGAGAGGCGGCCGAAGCTGGAGAGCCGCTGCGGCGGCTGTCCGACGACGTATTGCAGCCAGTCCAGGTCGTGGCAGGACTTGGCCATCAGCATGGACGTCGCCATGTCGGTGCGGCGCCAGTTGCCACGGACGAACGAGTGGGCGTGGTGCCAGAATCCGACGGGCTCCAGGTGCTGGATGCTGACGATGTCGCCGAGCCGTCCGGAGTCGACGACGGCTTTCAGCGCCTGCGTGTAGGGGGTGTAGCGCAGGACGTGGCCCACGGCGAGCATGACGCCGGCCTTCTCGACCGCGGCCACGACCCGCCGGCAGGACTCCTCGTCCAGAGCCATCGGCTTCTCCAGCAGGATGTGGTAGCCGAGGGCGGCGAAGGCTTCGGTGGGCTCGACGTGTGCGCGGTCGAGGGTGCAGATCAGCACGGCATCGGCGATCTTGCCGCGCGCGGCGAGCTCCTTCCAGTGGGAGACCGCGTTCTCGGACGCTATGCCGTGTTCTTCGACGAGCCGGGCGCGGCGCACGGCGCGTGGCTCGGCCACGCCGGTGACGGTCGCCCGGTCGGGGTGCTGGAGAGCCCACTTGGCGTACCCGGTGCCTCGTTCGCCGGCGCCGATGACGAGGAGAGAGACAGGCGGCATGCCGCAACCCTATGGAGCGCCACGCCGCGCAGGGGGCGCTTTCCGGCAGTGCCCGGCCGCTCCGTCGGGCGAGCTCCTTCGCCGTGCTGATGACCGCGAGGGCGACGCGGGGCAAGAATCCACCGGTGACTCCTGAGGGATACGTGATCCGGTCGGCACGGTCCGGGGACGCCGCGTTCCTGGCGGAGATGCTGGCCGAAGCCGTCAGCTGGCGGCCGGGCCGGCTCAGGCCCAGCGGGGACGAGGTCTTGCGGGACGAGCGCATCGCCCACTACGCGGCCGGCTGGCCGCGGTCCGGAGACCTGGGGGCGGTGGCCGAGGGGCCGGACGGCTCTCCGGTGGGGGCCGCGTGGCTGCGGGTCTTCCCCTCGGACCGTCCTGGCTACGGGTTCGTCGCCCACGGTGTGCCGGAGCTGACGATGGGGGTGCTCGGGCTGTGGCGGGGGCGCGGGGTCGGGCGTGCGCTGTTGCGCGAGGCGCTCCGGCTGGCAGGCGAGGCGGGGCACGGGCGGGTGTCCCTCAACGTGGTGGCGGACAATCCCGCCCTCGCTCTCTACGAGGAGGAAGGGTTCACGGTGGTACGCGTCCGGCCGGACGGCCAGTCCATGGTCAAGGTCCTGGCGCCTCCCGAAGCCGGCTGATCGGAGCCTCTCGGCCTGCTCGGGGGCAGCCTGCTAGGTCGCGGATTGCTCGGTGGCGGCCTGCTTGTACTCGCGCACGCGCTCCGGGAGGGCCTCGCGCTGGGGGCGCCGCCGGGCGCGAGGCGGTCGGTGGCGTCCAGCAGGTCGCGCATCTGCTCCAAGGGCGAAGCCGAGCGGCTTCGTGCGGCGGTTAGGGTGGACCGGGTCCTTCCGGCTCCGCGCACGGAGCCTCCGCGGGGTGCCGGCCCGGCTCCACCCTCCCCTCCCGCGCGCCCCCGGCCCCACACGGGGCGTGCCCGAGCACGACAGGTTTTCCGTTCCCTTGTCTTCTGCTGTTTCCGTCCCGTCGCCGGCCGCGTACCTGCGCCGCCTGAAGCCGGACTGGCTGCGCGATCCGAAGGTCTGGCGCACCGAAGTGCTGGCGGGCCTGGTCGTCGCCCTCGCGCTGATACCCGAGGCGATCTCGTTCTCGGTCATCACCGGGGTCGATCCGGCGATCGGGTTGTTCACCTCCTTCACCATGGCGGTCACGATCGCCGTCGTCGGCGGACGCCGGGCCATGGTCTCCGCCGCCACCGGTGCCGTCGCCCTGGTCATCGCCCCGCTCAACCGTGAGCACGGCATGGGCTACCTGCTGGCCGGTGTCATCCTCGCCGGCGTCTTCCAGGTCGCGCTCGGTGCGCTGGGGGTCGCGAAGCTGATGCGGTTCATCCCCCGGTCGGTGATGACCGGCTTCGTGAACGCGCTCGCCGTCCTCGTCTTCATGGCTCAGGTGCCGGAGATGCGGAACGTGCCCTGGGCCGTCTACCCCCTGATCATCGGCGGGCTGGCGCTGCTCGTGCTCCTGCCGAGGATTTCCACCGTCGTTCCGGCCCCGCTGGTCTCCGTCGTCGTCCTGACCCTCATCACCGTGGGCGCCGGCATCGCGGTGCCGACGGTGGGCGACAAGGGCGAGCTGCCGTCCTCCCTGCCCGTGCCGGGCCTGCCGCACGTGCCCCTCACCCTCGGCACGCTGACCACCGTCGCACCGTACGCCTTCGCCACGGCGCTCGTCGGGCTGATGGAGTCGCTGATGACGGCCAAGCTGGTCGACGACATCACCGGCACGCCCTCTTCCAAGACCCGCGAGTCGGTCGGCCAGGGCATCGCCAACATCGTCACCGGCTTCTTCGGCGGCATGGGCGGCTGCGCCGTCATCGGCCAGACGATGATCAACGTGAAGGTCTCCGGTGCACGCACCCGCCTGTCCACCTTCCTGGCCGGCGCCTTCCTCCTGGTGCTGTGCATCGTCCTGGGCCCGGTCGTCTCCGGCATCCCGATGGCCGCGCTCGTCGCCGTCATGATCATGGTGTCGTTCACGGCCTTCGACTGGCACTCCATCGCCCCGAGGACGCTCAAGCGCATGCCGGCCGGGGAGATCGCCGTCATGGTCACCACCGTGGTGTGCGTGGTCGCCACGCACAACCTCGCCGTCAGTGTGATCGTCGGCTCCGTCGCCGCCATGGTCGTCTTCGCCAAGCGGGTCGCCGCCTTCGCCGAGGTCACAGCGGTCACCGACCCTGACAACGCCACCGTCGTCTACCGGGTCACCGGAGAGCTGTTCTTCGCCTCCTCCAATGACCTCGCCGGCCGGTTCGACTACGCCACCGACCCCGAGAGGGTCGTCATCGACCTGTCAGCCGCCCACATCTGGGACGCCTCCTCCGTCGCCGCTCTCGACGCCATCGAGGCCACGTACGCCTCGCACGGGAAGACCGTCGAGATCACCGGTCTCAACGCCCCCAGCGCACGCCTGCACGGCCGGCTCACCGGCGGACTCACGCCCGGTCACTGACCACGGGGCGGGGCTGCCCGCCCGGCCGCAGAACGTGGTCCGGTCCGCCGGGAGTCGCCGGCGGACCGGACCACGACGCGTGGTGCGTCAGCCCAGCATGTGTCAGCCCAGCACGTGTCAGCCCAGCAGTTGCATGTCCTTCATGCACTCCAGCACCGTCACGCGGAGGGCGTCGACCAGGGGGATCTCCTCGTTGCTGGGGACGATGCGTTCCCTGATGAAGGCGAGCTGCTCCGCCACGGCGGGCATCATGGCCAACTCCGAAGGCATCCGCCGCTCGGTCGAAGCCGGGATCATCTCCATCGAGCACGGGCACCTCGCGAGCGAGGAGACCATCGCGATGCTCGCGAAGAAGGACGTGTGGCTGAGCACCCAGCCGTGGGCGTGCTAGCCGCGTTCGCGGAGGTACGCCTCCAGCTCGGCGGCCCCATTCAGCATCGCCCGCCCGCGGGCGGACAGCCTGCCGCGCCAGTCGCCCAGGGCGGCTTCCAGCGGCTCCAGGCCGCCGGCAGTCCGCACCCGGGCGATCAGCGGGGCGATCTGCTCCAGCAGGTAGCCGCCCCGCCTGAGCTGGTGGACGAGCCGGGCGTCCCGTACGCCGGCCTCGTCGTAGACGCGGTACCCGGTCAGCGGGTCGCGGCCCGGGCGCACCAGCCCGGCGCGCTCCCATTTGCGCAGCGTGGCGGGCCGGATTCCGAGGCTTTCCGCCAGCGGCCCGATGAACGTGCTGCCGGGTCGCCCGGAGATCACGGCCGGTTCGGGCGCCGTGGCGGGGTCCAGGTCGCGCAGGGCGCTCTCCACGGCCTGGAGGGTCCGGCGGTCACCGAGGAGCTGGGCGTGGCTCTCGTCGATGAGGCGGAACGCCTCGTCGGTCGCGTCTTCGTTCACGGCTCGGATGATGGAGTCGCCGTCCGGTGGCCGTGGCCGGGAACCAGGGCGAGGAACGCCTGCAGGGCCTGGGCGTGCAGCGGGGTGTAGGTGCGGTAGCCGTGGGCGGTGCGACCGGCGGGCGGGAGGATGCCGGCTTCCTCGTAGTTCCTGATCGCCTGCGTGGACAGACCGTGCCCGCGCGCCAGGTCAACGGGCCTGAGTCGTTCGCCGGTTTGAAGGTTTCGTTCCATGGCCCTGCTGGTATCGCGGAAAAGTTTCAACCGAAGGTTCAACGATACCGTTGAAGGCATGGTTACCGACATCAGGGACACCGTCCGTACCTTCGACGCTGCCGCCGTCATGGGGCTGCTCCCGGCCCGGCCCCGGCTGCTCGCGTTGGGCGAGCCCGCTCACGGCGAGGACACTCTGCTCGAACTGCGCAACGACCTCTTCCGGCAGCTCGTCGAGGAGGAGGGCTACCGGACGATCGCGATCGAGAGCGACTGCCTGATGGGGTTGGTCGTGGACGAGTACGTCGCCTCCGGCACGGGCACGCTCGACGAGGTCATGGAGCGCGGGTTCAGCCATGGGTTCGGCGCCTCCGCGGCCAACCGCGAGCTCGTGCGCTGGATGCGCGCCTACAACGTCCGCGCCGACAGCGACGGCAGGCCCGCGGCCGACCGGCTCCGTTTCGCCGGTTTCGACGGCCCGCTGGAGATCACCCACGCCGCGAGCCCCCGTCAGGCCCTCACCGCGCTCTACGGTTACCTCGCGGACCGGGTGGACGCGGACCTGCTCCCCTGCACCTCCGCAACGCTCGACCAGCTTCTCGGCACCGACGGCCGATGGACCGATCCGGCAGCGATGTTGGACCCGGCGCGGTCCGTAGGCCGGTCGGCCGATGCCAAGGAGCTGCGGCTGCTCGCCGACGACCTGGTCGCACTGCTCGACGCCCAGACGCCGCACCTTCTCGCGGCGACCTCGCGGGCCGGCCTGGACCGGGCGCGCCTCTACGCACGCACCGCCACCGGCCTGCTGCGCTACCACCACTGGATGGCCGATACCTCCCCGGCCCGCATGACGCGCCTGTGCGCGCTGCGGGATGCGATGATGGCCGACAACCTCCTGGCCCTAGCCGAACGGGGCCCGGCACTCGTACACGCCCACAACTCCCACCTCCAGCGGGAGAAGAGCGCGATGCGGATGTGGCAGGGGCCGGTGGAGTGGTGGAGCGCCGGTGCGCTGGTGAACGCCCGGCTCGGCGACGAGTACGCCTTCGTGGCCACGGCTCTCGGCACGATCCGGCACCAGGGAGTGGACACCCCGCCCCACGACACCGTCGAAGGACTCCTGTACGCACTGCCGGCGGACCCCTGCGTCATCGACGCTCCGCGGCTGTCCACCGCTCTCGGCGACACACGTCCCGCGCCCCGCGTGTCCCCCTGGTTCGGCTACGCCCCGCTCGACCCGGCTCACCTGGCCGGCATCGACGGGGTCGTGTTCATCAAGGACGTGCCGCAGAGCCTGGGCCGGACGGACCACAGCGACGGCACTCGCAAGTAGCCCCCGGTGGCGGGCCGCGTCCGGCTGCTCGTGCGGCGCCGGGCCGGCGAAGGCTCCAGCCGGATGCCGAGCACGCCGGTGGACAGGGCTGCCGGGGCCCTGCCTGCACCGAGCCGGCCCTGCGCATGGGCATGTTGCCCGGCCCCGGCGTCCCTCAGCGGGCGGGAACGCTCGCACGGGCGAGCACGGACAAGGTGAACGGGCGGAGCGCGTCGGCGCGTTCCCACTCCGCGGGGGCGAGCGCTTCGTGCTGGCGGACGGACTCGACGGGCTGGAGCCCGTGTGCGCGCAGGAGGGAGGCCATCTGCTCGGTGCTCAGGAAGGTCTGCCAGGGCTCGCCCTGTTCGGCTGCCGCGGCCATGACGTGCTCCGCGTAGGCCTGGCCGATGTCGTCGCGCAGGCCGTCAGGGAGGAGGTGTTCGACGACGAGCTCGGTGCCGGGAGCGAAGGTGCTGACGGCCCCCAGGGTTTGTCCGATCGCTTCCCGCGTCAGGTACATGGTCACTCCGAGCCAGCTGACCAGCGCGGGGCTGTCCGTGTCGAAGCCTGCGCGAACGAGGTGGCCGGCCAGTGACCAGGCGGACTCCCGCTCGAAGTCGACCGGGACGAAGACGGTGGAGGATGGAACCCGCGCTCCGGTCCTGGTCAGCAGAGCCCGCTTCCATTCCTGGGTTGCGGGCTGGTCGACCTCGAACACCCGGACGCGCTCGGCCAAGGGCGACCGGTAGGCGAAGGAGTCGAGTCCCGCGCCGAGAATTACGTACTGGTCGACGCCCCGGCCGGCCAGTACGGTCAGCCGGTCCTCGACGTAGCGGCTGCGGGTGACGGCCGTGGTCCGTGCCCCGGCGAGGATGGGATGGGCGCCGTAGGAGTGGTGGTAGCCGAGGAGTTCCTCGGCGCGCTCTTCCAGGAAGGCCTGCGCCAGGGTGTCGGCGAAGAGCGAAGGGGTGCCGTCCACGAGGAGGTGTGCCGCACGCGCTGCGGCTGCCATGAGAGCCGTTCGGCTGGGCTGTCCGTTGTTCATCACGAGGACGGACACTAGCGGCACTTTTGTTCACAATATCACAAAATGATCAATTTGTGAATGCTCCTCATATAGCGATCCGGCAACGGGACAGCCCGGCGTCAGAACCGGCGCGGTCGCGCTTGACAGAGCTTCCGCACGCCGGTTACAAAACCTGCCAGCGTCGCAGTGCACCCGGCCAAGAGACCGTCGTGGGCATGGAGGCGCGGAACCAATGGATTGACCTTGGTGACATCTCACGAACGCCTCGAAGCGTTCGGCAATCAGCTGATCGACGTACATCTGTGGCTCCGTGAGGAGCTTTCCACTCTGCGCGCCAACGTCGCTGCGTATCTCACCGATCTCTCCGATGTCTCCGACGGCGCTCCCCTGCGCGAACTGCGGACCCACTGCCTCACCTTCTGCTCGGCCCTGAACCGGCATCACAGGGGCGAGGAGAGAACCGCCTTCAGCGAGATCGCCGCGCAGTTCCCCGAACTGAGCCCCGTCCTGGAGGAGCTGCGCCGCGACCACCGCCTGGTGGAGGATTCACTGCAACGGATCGAGACGCTCGTCGGGGAACTGACGGAACTGAAAGGGCGGCCCGGCCCCGGCGAGGACCGCGTCCCCGTCGAAGTGCAGCGCGAGGTGGACAGCCTGGCGGCCCTCATCGAAACGCACTTCACCTACGAGGAGAAGCGCATCGTCTCGGCGCTCAACGCGCTGGATCTGCCGGCCTGGCGCCACCGCAGGCCCGCCTTCCTGCGCAAGGAGTGACCGGTTTCTGTGACCGGTGCCCGGACGCGTGCAACGACCGCGCGGCGGAGGGCACCGGCTGAAGGAGGAGGTGCTGGTGCGGCACGAAATGCGGGCGGAGTACGAGGAGGGCGTCCTCCCTCGGGCGGACGCCCCCGTCAAGATCTGGCACATGGTGCGCCTGGACAGCACCGTGGCGATGTGCGGGCAGGACCTGGGGGCGTCCGCTGCCACGCAGCCCGCCGACGCCTGGGGCGCCCCGGACGGAGGGCCCTTCTGTCATTCTTGCGGCGCGGTGTACCTGCGCGAGGTGCCCTGATCCCTCACGCGGGGCAGGCTGCAGGAAGCGGGGCATCCAGGGCGCGGAGACGGCGAGCGTCGCCGCCAGAACGGCGGCGGCGAGAACGGTGACCGCCGTGAACGTCGCGCGCCAGCCGTAGGCCTGGCCTTCGCCGTAGGGCAGATGTTCCTGCCCGTCGCCGACCTCACCGGCGACGATGGCGTCTGCTGGTTCTTCGCCGCGGTGGCACTGGCGACGATCGTCTTCGTCCACCGCAGCGTCCCGGAAACATCCAGCATGATTTGGCCACGCTCACCGAGAGAACCGGTCGTTCTTCGCGGTCGGATCCCCCGGGTAATTCAGTTTTAAGCAAAGCGAATTGACATCATCCGGTCCGGTGATTGAATGCGCGAGAAGCGCGGCGGCCCGTCGCCCGGCGCTTGTGCCACCGGGCCGCAGGCCGCCCCGATGACGTCGTTCACAAGGGAGTGCATTCCATGACCACGCACCGGAAGAAGAACCTGGCGGGCGGCGTGCTCGCCGCCGCCGCTGCCGCATTACTGGTGGGCGCTGCCGTCGCCCCGTCCGCCGCGGCGGCCGACCTGCCCCACGGACCCGTGGCGTACTTCGCCACGGGCAAGGGCCTGACCGGCAGACAGATGCCGGTCGACATCAACAACACCGATTGCCGGACCCTGCCGGAGCCCGCGCTCTCCGCGGTCAACTTCACCGCTTCGGACATCAAGGTCTACTACACCAACGACTGCCGGACCGGTCTCCCCGACAAGCCCAACGACTGGTACTACGCGCTCGGCAGCCTGAACGTGGCCGACTTCTCCTTCCCGGCCCTCAGCTACCGGGTCGTCCGCTAGGGATTCCCAGCCCGTCCCCGGCCTCGTGACAGCGCGCGGGGTACGAGTAGGTTTCCCTCCTCACTCCCCGGCGCCATTCCTCGCCGTATTTCAGGAACCGTTTCCTGGACGGGAACATACCGATCGTAAGACCGGTCCATGCGAAGGAGTACAGCACCAGCATCTGCTGAACGCTCCAGTACTGGTGCTGTCGTTGTCAGGTGAGTCCGCGGGGTTCTTCCCGCCTCCTCGGCCTTGTGGCGGCCCGGCCCACGTGGGCATGCCGGCCGGGCCGAACGCCCAGAGCTCGCGCCGTGAGGGCAGGATCCCGCGCGCGTGGGGCGCCGTTGCCTCTCGGCGCGCAAGGCTCCGCAGGCGCTACGCCCCGCTCCACGGACCGGCGAGGCGGGCCGCGCACTCCAGCATCAGGGCGTGCACGAAGGCCTGGGGCAGGTTGCCGCGCATCTGGCGCTGGGCGACGTCGTACTCCTCCGAGTACAGCCCGGCCGGTCCGCACGCCGCGCGGTTGCGCTCGAACCAGCGGAACGCGGCCACCTCGTGACCCTGCTGGTGCTCGGCCAGCGCGGTGACGAATCCGCACAGGAGGAACGCTCCCTCGGCCGCTTCCAGCGGCTGGTCGCCGTGCCGGAAGCGGTAGGCGAAGTGGTCCTCGGTGAGGTCGCCCACGTAGGCGCGCAGCGTGGCCCGGGTCCGCGGGTCGTCGGCGGGAACGGCACCGCGCAGGGGCGGCAGCAGCAGGGCGCCGTCCACACCGGCGTCCTCGGGGGAACGCTGCCAGCGGCCGGACGGGTGCAGGCACCGGGCAGCGGTGTCCGCCACGAGATGGTCGGCCAGCGCGCTCCACTCGGCCGAACGCCCGCCGGGCGCGCCGGCGGCGGCGACGGACCGCAGGCCGGCCGCGCACACCAGCCGGCTGTGCGCCCACCACCGCGGGCGGAGCTCCCACACGCCGGCATCGGGCTCGTCCCGGCGGCGGGCGATGGTGTCCGCGGCGATGACGGCCGCCCGCCAGCCGTCGGCGTCCAGCCGGTCGTGGCGCGCGGCGGTGCCCAGCAGGAGCAGCGCCTCGCCGAACACGTCGAGCTGGAACTGCCCGCTGACCTTGTTCCCGACGCGGTCGAAGCCTCCGGGGTAGCCCGGCAGGTCGAGCTCGCGCTCGCCGGGGATCGTGCGCCCGTCCACGGTGTAGGCGGGGGCAGTCCGGGGCCCGTCCTCGTGCAGGCGGGCCGTGACGAACCGCACCGCGTCGTCGAGCAGCGCCGTGTCCCCGGCGGCGGCCACCGCCTGGCCCGCGTAGCACTGGTCGCGGATCCACACGTAGCGGTAGTCGTAGTTGCGGCCTTCCTCGGCGCGCTCGGGCAGGCTCGTGGTGGCCGACGCCACCATGCCGCCCGACGTGCCCGTCAGGCCGCGCAGGACCGTGTAGGCCCGGCGGGCGTCGGTCCGGGCCACGGTGTCGCCGAGCGGCGGCACCGCCGCGTGCCAGGCCTCCTCGGTGGCCCGCCACACCGCTTCCGGGCTCGGCGGCTCCCCGGTCAGCGGCCGGTCACCGATCTCCAGGACCAGGTCGTGGCAGGCACCGGCCTCGACCGTCAGCTGCATCTCCAGCCGGTGGCCCCGGTGCCTCGCCGGCCGCGGGTCGGCGGGGCACCCGGACCAGCGCACGGACAGGTCCCCGGCGCGCCCGGTCCACACCCCGTCGGCCTCGCGGGAGACGCCCCGCAGCGGGTGACGGCCGAAGGACGCGCAGGGCTCCAGGGCCACGGACAACCGGGCGGCTTTCCGGCGCGGCGCCAGGATCCGCCGCAGGAGCACCGCGCGGTGCGGGTCGCCGGGGAAGGCGAGCGCCTCACGGCACTCGACGATGCCGTCGTCGGTGACCCAGCGGCTGCGCCAGATGAGCGTCCCTTCTTCGTAGTACCCACCCCATACGCAACGCCCCACGGGGGTGACCACGTACACCCCAGACCCGCCGACCAGGGTCGAGAAGACCGCGTCCGAATCCCACCGGGGAGCACACATCCACGCGTATTCGCCGCGGGGGCCCACGACGACCCCGCGCTCGCCGTCGGCCAGCAGCGCGTACTGCCGCAACGGCTGAGGCGCGAAGGCCCCTCCGCCGTGCTCCGTACCGGGTGCTGTCCTGGTCATCGTCACTCTTCGGCCGACGGGCCCCACTGCTCATGACGGGGATGACATAGCGGGTCCCGCAGCGCTGCACGGAACGCCGGTGAGATCACTAACCGCCGATCACGCCGGGCAAACCGGGCGAGGGGCAGCGGGGCGCCGCCGCCCTGACGACGTGCGCGCCGGCCGAGCCGGACCGGCGCGCCCGGTCCGGGGCTGACCTGTTCGGAGCAGCCGGACCTGTTCGGAGCAGGCTGGCGAGCCCCTGCCGGGCCGCGGCGTCAGGGTGGTGGGCGTACGTATCCGACGGCGCGCCCCGCCGCGTCGCCGTTGCGGCACCCCGTCCGCCGTCCTCGGAGGTCTCATGCTGTACGCCTATGGGTTCGAACGCCTGGGCGTGGTGGTGAGCGACCTCTATCTGGTGGATCCCACGCTGCCGGCGGGGCGGGAGGGGCCGGAGCGGGGCGTCCGCCTGGAACTGCGGATGTTCGAAGCGGGTGACGCGGAAGGCTCCCTGTACAGGGCGTTCCCCATCGCGGTGGGCCGCCCGCTCTGGCGCGCGGACCTGCTGGAGTCCGTGTTCAGCCCGCCCGGCAGCCTCGACCGCGCCCACTACCATCCGCGGTTCAACGGATGGGGCCCGGTCGACGACGTCTTCACCGAGGAGCTGACAGCGGACCCGCTGGGCTGGCTGGGGCGAAAGCTCTCGAACCCCGGGGAGCTGCTCGCCGAGGCCGGGGTCGCGCCGCACGAGGTCGGGCCGCACGACGCCGCGGACCTGCGGGACGCGGCACCGGAGATCATGGCCACCGTACGCCGCCTCGCCGGCATCGCGTCGAAGGGCACGCGTGCCCGGCCCGCGGACTGGGAGCAGCTCGGCAGAGCCCGCATCAGCTGGCTGTAGCCGGGCAGCCGCATGCTCCCGCCGCTCGCACCGGACGAGAAGAACGTCGTCGCCGGCATCGGCTGCCGGGCCGTCCTCAACACGCACCTGGACTGGACACCGGAATTCGCGATCCGCTTCTCGGACGGGCGAACGGGCCGGGCGGCCGCGCCCCGGGCCGAGACGCCCAGCGTGTACGAGAAGCAGGCGGCTCGCCCGGCCGGCGACGGCGAGCAGGTGGCGGCCGATGCCCGGCGCGTCTTCCTCGGCAAGCCCTTCGACCAGGCGTCCTTCGACGAGGAGCTGGTCCGTCACCGCTCCCGCTGGGGGCACCCGGCCTGCTACGCCCTGTCGGCCGCCTTCTTCGAAGCCCGCTTCGGCACCGCCGCGGACGGCGAGGGAACTCGTCCGCGGCTGCTGTTCAACCTGCTCAACGGAGGCCTCCACGCGTACAGCCTCCCGGTGACGGCGGACTTCACCGAGTTCCTGCTGCTCCCCCGGGACATCGGCACGGTGGACGCGATCGACGGCTACCGCCGGCTCCTCGGCGAGGCCCGCGCTGCGCTTGCGGCGCTGCCCCTGCGGGCCGTGGGCGGCAATCCGGTGCACGACCTGGGATCCGATCCCAACGAGCGGGCGCTGTCGCTGGTGAGCACACTGCTGGAACGGACCGGCCTCACCGACGCGTTCGGCATCGCGATCGATGCGAGTGCGGGCGACTGGTTCGACGGCGCCGGCACGTACGTCCTCCCGGTCAGCGGCCGCAGCTTCGACCGGGACGGGCTCGTCGACTACTGGCTCGAACTGCTGGGCCGGTTCGACGTGGTGATGCTGGAGGATCCCCTCGCCGAGACGGACGTGGAGGGCTGGAGCGCGCTCCACGGCGCCCGCCCGTCCCACTGCCGTCTGCTCGGGGACAACTTCACCTCCACCTGCGCCGTACAACTGGCGGCCAAATCGCGCTACGTCGACGGCGTTCTGCTCAAGCCCGACCAGATCGGCCTCATGAGTGCGGTGTACCGGTTCGTTTCGCTGGCCAAGGGCCGGGGGCTGCCGCTGATCGCCTCCGCCCGGTCCGTGGAGACCGACAGTCCGCTGATCAGCCACGTCGCCACGGAGCTGGGGCTGGACTACCTCAAGGCCGGGCCGTACCAGGACTTCAGCTCCGTGATGCGATCGAACGAGCTGCTGCGAGGCGGTGGCGGCACGGCATGAGCGGCAGAAGCAGGAGAACGGCGGGGCAGGCGGGACAAGCTGGGCAGGCGCGGCTTCGTACGATCACCACCGTGCGGCACTCGCTGACGGCCCACAACCGCGCCGGCGTCATCACCGGACGCCTCGACGAGCCCCTGTCCGCCGAAGGCCGGGCCGCGGCCCGGCGGTTCGCCCGGACTCACGGCGTCCTGCCGGCCGACGTGGTGCTCTCCTCCCCCGCCCGGCGGGCCGTCGACACCGCCAGGCTCGTCACCGGGCTGCGGGAAGGGGACATCGTCCTCGACGAACGCTGCCATGAGCGGCATTACGGAGCCCTGGAGGGCCTGGACCGGGAGCAAGTGTCCGCGCACGCAGCCCGGATCGTCTACCTGGAAGCGGGCGGAGCGCGGCATTCGGTCAATCCGCCGGGCGGAGAAACCCTCGCGGAGCTCCGGGCGCGGGCCCGCCGTTTCCTGACGGCAATCCTGGGCCTGCACGCGGAGTCGGTCCTGATCTGCTCTCATGGGACCTTTCTCCAGCAGTTCCACGGCATCCTGCTGCGGCGGAATTCGCTGGAGGCCCTGGCCTGCCACGTTCGCAACCTTCAGACCGACCGCTTCACGCTCCGCGCCGGCGGCGAGCCGCAGCACCAGCTCGTCCACGCCGGTCTGAGCACCGGCCTGATCTGGTGAAAGGGGATTCGGTGCGTATTCCCGTCCGCGCAGCAGGAGAACTCTCCGGATGAACGCGGCGCGGGCGTTCCGATCCGGTGTTCCAGCCGGCTCACGAATCTCCTGATCATGGCGTGTTTCCCCGTTCCAGCGCCCCGAAGTGCCGGGGTTTCCTTGCGGCTGGGACGGGCCGCCCCGCAAGCTCGGGTCGTCCAGCGCTTTTCTCACATGAGGGAGCACTTTCCTTGACCACTCATCTCCGACTCCGACGTGGCACCGGCCTGCGCATGGTGCCGGCGCTGACAGCGGCGCTGTGCGGGCTCATCGGTGCCACCGCACTCAGCACCACCCCGGCGGCGGCAGCCGATCAGCGTCACGCCATCTACGCCATCGCGCACCGGGTCGACACCCTGGAGGGCGTGGACGCCGCGCTCAGCCATGGCGCCAACGGCATCGAAATAGATGTCTGCGCCTGGTGGAATCCGAACGAATGGCGCGCTTATCACGACTGTTCCTCGGCCGGCGACAACCGGCGCGGCCCCAGCTTCGACAGCATGATCGACCGCATTGTCTCCCATGCCGGAGCGGGGCGCCGGCTGGGGCTGGTCTGGCTGGACATCAAGGACCCGAATTACTGCGGCGAAGCACAGAACCGCGGGTGCAGCGTCGCCGGGCTGCGCGACAAGGCGCAGAGGCTGACGGCTGCCGGGATCCAGGTGCTCTACGGCTTCTACGAGTACCACGGCGGCAGCACGCCGGACGTCGGCGGCCGGGGCTGGAAGAGCCTGGAAGGCAAACTCGGCAAGCTGGAGGGCATCACGACGACGGGAACCCGCGATCAGGTCCGGAACGCCTTCAACCGGTCGGGATCCGGATTCCCGGCCGGCCGCCGGGTGATGGACTACGGCGACACCAACATCCCCAACGGCTTCGGCAACTGCACCGAAGCCGGCCGCAGCACGTGCGCGGAACTGAAGAAGGGCGCCGCCGACCGCGCCGCCGGGCAGCTCGCGGCCACGCTGTCCTGGACGACCACCTACAACGACCCCTGGTACGTCGACAAACTGCTGGGCGACGCGCGCGTGGACGGCATCATCGCGGGCTACGGCACTTTCACCGGGGAGCACGAGTACGACAACAGCTGGCAGTGCGCCAACGCCGTCAACCTCATCCGCGACTGGGTCAACCGCCACAGCGGCACCCACCGCATGGCCACCGGCGGTGACCGCCTGTTCAAGTAGCGGACAGCCCGGGGCCCGGTCGCCCTGACGGGCCCCATGAGGCCGCCGGCCGGAACCCCGGCCGATGGCCCAACGCCTTCACCACACGACAGGTCTCACGCCTTCACCACAAGACAGGCCTTCGGTCCGGGCGATCAACCATCGCGCCCGGACCCATCGCGCCCGGACCGTTCTCCGGCCGTCACTGGCGATAGCCGCTCAGGAAGCGGCCGATGCGGCTGATCGCCGCGTCCAGGTCGTCGGCGTGCGGCAGGGTCAGGATGCGGAAGTGGTCGGGGCGGGGCCAGTTGAAGCCCGTGCCCTGGACGACCTGGATCTTCTCCCGGAGCAGCAGGTCGAGGACGAACTTCTCGTCGTCGTGGATCGGATGCACCTTCGGGTCGATGCGCGGGAACGCGTACAGCGCGCCCTTCGGCTTCACGCACGAGACGCCGGGAATTTCGTTGAGCTTCTCCCAGGCGCGGTCGCGCTGTTCGAGGAGGCGGCCGCCCGGGGCGGTCAGTTCCTTGATGGACTGGCGGCCGCCGAGCGCGGCCTGGATGGCGTACTGGGCCGGGGCGTTGGCGCACAGCCGCATGGAGGCCAGCATGGTGAGCCCCTCCAGGTAGCTGGACGCGTGCTGCTTGGGGCCGGTCACCACGAGCCAGCCGGAGCGGAACCCCGCTACCCGGTACGTCTTGGACAGCCCGCAGAAGGTGAGCACGACCAGGTCGGGGGCGAGGGCCGCGGTGGAGTGGTGGACGGCGTCGTCGTAGAGGATCTGGTCGTAGATCTCGTCCGCGAAGACCATCAGCTGGTGGCGGCGGGCGAGGTCGAGGATGCCCTCGATGACTTCCCTGGGGTAGACCGCGCCGGTCGGGTTGTTGGGGTTGATGATGACCACGGCCTTGGTGCGGTCCGTGATCTTGGAGGCCATGTCGTCGAGGTCCGGGTACCAGTCAGCCGACTCGTCGCAGACGTAGTGGACGGCCTTGCCGCCGGCGAGGGTGGTGACGGCGGTCCACAGCGGGAAGTCGGGGGCGGGGATGAGGACTTCGTCGCCGTCTTCGAGGAGGGCCTGTACGGCCATGGAGACCAGCTCGGAGACGCCGTTGCCGAGGAAGACGTCGTCCACGGTGACGTCGGTCAGGCCGATCGCCTGGTAGCGCTGGGCGACGGCACGGCGGGCGGAGAGCACGCCGCGCGAGTCGGTGTAGCCGTGCGCCTGCGGCAGCATCCGGATCATGTCCTGGACGATCTCCTCGGGCGCTTCGAAACCGAAGAGGGCCGGGTTCCCGGTGTTGAGGCGCAGCACGCTGTGGCCCGCTTCCTCCAGTGCGTTGGCGTGCTCGATCACCGGGCCCCGGATCTCGTAGCAGACCTCGCTGAGTTTGCTCGACTGCCGGAACTCCATGCCGTGACCTCCCTGGTGGCCGGATCCCGCTCCCGGTTTCCGGTTCCGGGACCCCCTGGCCTCGTTCGCACCTCTGCCGTGCTGACTGTTACTTGGTTTTACCAAGCTGGAGCTTGGAAAGTCCAACATCTTGTCTAGACTGGGCGTCATGCCGCCACGTCAGCCCCGCCGCAGAAGCTACGACCAGTACTGCGCCTCGGCCCGCGCCCTGGACACGGTCGGGGACCGCTGGACCCTGCTGATCGTCCGGGAGCTCCTGGCCGGGCCGCGCCGGTACACCGACCTCCACGCCGACCTGCCCGGCGTCTCCACGGACATGCTCGCCGCACGGCTCAAGGACATGGAGGCCCAGGGCCTCGCGACGCGCCGCAAACTCCCGCCGCCCGGCGCCGCCACGGTGTACGAACTCACGGCGCGCGGCACCGGCTTGCTGCCCGTGCTGACGGCACTCGCCGAGTGGGGCGCGCCCGACCTCGCCGAGCGCCGGCCCACGGACGCGGTGCGGGCGCACTGGTTCGCCCTGCCCCTTCTGCGCCGCCTCCCGGCGACCGAGGTCCCGGCCGTCGTGGACGTGGCGCTGGACGAGGGCGTCTTCCACGTACGCCTCGGCAGCGAGGGGCCGGCGTACGGCGACGGGCCCGCGGAGGCGGCGGACGCCCGCCTCGTCCTCGACGCCGGTACGTGCCGGGAGATCGGCAACGGGACGCTCAGTGTGGAACAGGGCGTCAAAGCGGGCCGGATCGAGGTGCTCGGCGACGGACCGGCTGCCGCCGCGCTGCGCGGCGGTGCACCGGCCCGCGCCTGAGCGGCCCGCGCCTGAGCGCGGGCGCCCGCCCCCCGGACACTTGCCCCCCCGACACTTGCCCCGCCGGCACTTGCCCCGTCGGCACCTATCCGCCGGCGCCTGCCCGCTTCGACCCCGCGGCGGGCGGTCAGCGCGTCGCGAGGTCCACGATGCGCTGGACGAGGCCGGCGTAGGCCCAGCCCGCTCCGGTCGCCGCGAGCGGCAGCAGGCTCGTCGCCGTCAGCCCCGGGAGCGCGTTGACTTCGAGGCAGACCGGTTCACCAGCGGCGTCACAGCGGAAGTCCGTACGCGAGTACGCGTCGCTGCCGAACCCGAGAGCCCGGTGGGCAAGGAGGGCCCGCTCCTGCAGACGGGACGCAAGGGCCTCCGGGACGCGCGCCGGGCACACTTCACGCACCGCCCCCGGCTGGTACTTGGCCGTGTAGTCGAACAACGGCGTCGTCAGCTCGATCTCGACCACGGGGAGCGCCTGGTCGCCGACCACGGCCACGGTGAACTCCCGGCCCGGGAGGAACGGCTCCACCATCAACTCGTCGTCACGGGCCTGCTCCCCGGCTACGGTCTGCGCCGGCCGGACAAGCCGGGTCAGCTCCGCGAGCGAGTCGGCGCGGTGGACCGACACGCTCGAACCGTCCGCAACCGGCTTGACGACCACCGGCCCGGCCGCCACCAGCCGCGCCACGCCGGCCGGCACCTCACCGGCCCCGGGCCGCCACAGCACCCGCTGGGCCACCGGCACACCCGCCGCGCCCAGCACCATCTGTGCCCGGCCCTTGTGCCACGCCGCCGCGCAGGCCGCGCTCCCCGCGCCCGTGAACCGCACGCCGGCCATCTCCAGCAGCGCCTGCACGTGCCCGTCCTCGCCCCAGCCGCCGTGGAGCGCCACGAACACCAGCTCCGCGCCGCGCAGCAGTTCCAGCACCGGGCCGCCGGTCAACGCGGCATGCGTGCGCCGCCTCAACTCCCACCGGTCCGACAGGGACGGCGGCTCCTTCGCCACCGCGACGCCGCCGACCGCATCACCGGGCCGCAGCGGTCCCGCCAGCACCGGCACCGCAGCCGCCGGATCGACCAGCACCACCTCGTGGCCCCGCTCCAGCAAGGCTCCGGCCACCGACCAGCCGGAGGCCAGGGAGACATCGCGCTCCGAGCTCTCTCCACCGCACAAGACCACCATCCGCATACCGGCAGCATAGTGACGTGACTTGGTTTCACCAAGCTCCTACTTGGAAAATCCAAGCCATATGCAGGGGAAGCGTTCAGCCGAGGTAGGCGTCGGTCGCGGCCTCGATGAACGAGCGGACCAGGGGATGCGGATCGCCCCGGTTCCACGCCACCACCACGCGGCTCGGTGGCATGTCGCTCAACGGCACGACAGCGAGCCCCTCCACCGGCTCGTGGTCCAGGAGCGCCATGCCGACCGTGCCGTTCCAGAGCACGGCTTGCCGGCATTCCTGCACGGCACGCACCACCGGGCCCTCGCGCCGCTCCCCGCCGTTCCAGTACGACTGCCACAGAGGGTCGGTGCCCTCCGGGAAGAGGAACCACCGGCGGCCGGCCAGGTCCGCCAGCTTGAGGCTGTCGCGACGCGCCAGCTGGTCGTCGGCACGCAGCAACGCTCCCACCGGATCAGCACGCAGCTCTCGCACGGACAGACCGGTCTCGTCGAACGGCCCGCGGGTCAGGGCGACGTCGACCAGTCCGGCACGCAGCCCGCACGTGGGATCGGTCAGATCAGCCTCGCGGACCCGGATCTCGGCTCGCGGGTGCCGCCGGCGGTAGGCACCGGCCAGCCGTGTGACGCGCGGGTCGGCGCTGTCTCCCAGGATGCCGACGGTGAGGACGGCGGCGCCGGCCGCCGCGGCCACCCGTACGCGGGCCCGGTCCGCCCGGTCGAGCAGGGCGCGCGCCTCGTCGAGCAGCACCGCCCCGGCCGGAGTGAGCGTGACACCTGCCGAAGATCGGTCGAACAGCGAGGCACCGAGCCCGGCCTCCAGCTGCTTGATCGCCCGGCTCAGCGGCGGCTGGCTCATGTGCAGCCGGGCGGCGGCCCGCCCGAAATGGAGCTCTTCGGCGACCGCCACGAAATAGCGCAGCGTACGTAGCTCCATCCTGCAACGATACCCGTGCGGTATCGGCCCGGCAGAACAGGTCTTGGACAGTCGCAGCCCCCTGCCGGTGGAATCGCAGCATGGCTGACGAACCGAAGACCAGTAAGCCGGGCACCGGCCCCGCCGTATCGATGGTGGGCCCGGGCGACGGCGAGACGATCGTCCTGGGCAGCACGCGCATGCGCGTCCTCGAAGACGGCAGCAACACCGGCCACCGCCTCGCGCTCACCGAGTCCGTCCTCGCGCCGCACACTCCCGGACCGCCGCAGCACCGCCACGCCCGGCACGACGAGGGCTTCTACATCCTCTCCGGCACCGTGCGGTTCACCGTCGGGCGGCAGGACTACGACGCGCCCGCGGGCACGTTCGTGATGGTCCCGCCCGGAGCGCCGCACACGTTCGCCAACGTGACCGGCCAGCCGGCCGTCATGCTCAGCATCCTCACACCGGACCTGTACGTGCAGTACTTCCGGGACCTGCAGGACATGACGGCCGGCGGACAGGCACCAACCCCGCAGGCGCACGCCCGGGCGATGAGCCGCTACGCCACCGAGCCCGCCCGCGACTTCGCCTGATCCCCGGCCGGGCCCGGACGCACGGTACGTGCAGTGCAGTCAGGCGCGTGCGCGGCCTGCCTCACTGGACGCGGACGAGCGGCTCGTGCCGGACGGGGAAGTTCACCGACCGGGCGATGAAGCACACCTCCGGCACCTCGTCGTGCAGGGCACGGGCCTTGTCCGCCATCGAGGCCTCGGCGACGGTCACCTCGGGACGGAGCACGACCTCGGTGATCCGGCCTCCCCCGCCGCTCGCGTCCATGGTCATGGTTCCGCGAGCGCGGTCCTCGTAGTCGACGACGGTCACCCCGCCGACGGCACACAGGTGCAGATACCAGAGCATGTGGCACTGCGCGACCGAGGCCACCAGGAGTTCCTCGGGGTTCCAGCGCGCCGGATCGCCGCGGAAAGCCGGATCGGAGGAGGCGGCGATGGGCGTCTTCCCCGGCGCCAGGACTTCGTGGTCGCGGCTGAAGGCACGGTAACTGTCCGTGCCCGAACCGAGGTTACCGGTCCATTCAACAGCTACGTCATAGGTGTGCGTCTCCGTCATACGGCCAGGATAGGCAGGGCCACCGACATCGAACCGCCCCGGCCGCAGGCCCCGGCGGCCGGCTAGTCCGCGGTGTGGTCACGGTCGGTGGAGTACAGCCGTCGCCTGTATTCGGCGATGCCGGTGTTGCCGCCGGCGACGTCCTTCAGGAGCGACTGGTAGGCGTCCGCCCGCTCCCGTGCCGGTAGCAAGGAGAGGCGGGTGCCCGCCGGGAGGGCATCCCGGTGGGCTGCGGCTTCCTGTTGCCGCGTCACGTGGGCCCGCAGCCGTGCCCGGTGTGCGTCGTCCCAGTCCCGGAGCGTCGTCGGCGCCTCGCCCTCGTCGTGGCCGGCGTACACGTACACCGCCCCGCCCAGGCAGACGAAGAGGATCGTCGTCAGGGTCCGGCCGGTGTCGTGCAGCACGACGCCGGCGAGCACGACCGCGCCGAACACGAAACCCGCCTTGACCAGGCCTGCCCGCAGACTCGCGAGGCCGGGCGGAAACCACTTGCCCGGGTGCCGGAGGGGAGGTTGATAGGCCGCACCCAGCCGCACGGCCTTCGGCAGCCGCGCGGCGCAGGCTGCCACCGTCAGCAGGGGCAGGTGCCAGGAGAGCGTTGCCGCCATGGACGGCCACGTCCAGCCCCACACGAGCCAGGCCACGAGAACCGATGCCGCGCCCCATATCCCCAGCCACAGCACGGCGCGGAGCGCTGCACCCAGCCGGGCGGCCGGTGCGCACCGAGCGGCCTCGTAGGCGGCCCACTGGCGCTCGTGTCCGGCGTGGGCGGCCGCGAGCGCGCGGGCTTCCTCCGCGCGGGCTGCTTCCTCCGCTCGTTGCCTGCTGTCGCGTGCCGCCCGGTGCTCCAGCCGCTCCGCCTCGGCGGCGGCGTACGCGGCGAAGTCGGTGCGCACGAGCCGTCCGATCGGGGAGCCGGGATCGCCGGCCTGTTCGCACAGCCGGTCGTACCAGCCGATCTGCCCGGGGGCGGGCGGTGTCAGGTGCCCGGAGACGCCCCGGATCCGGTCTCCGGCAGGGGCACCGGGCAGGAGTGCCGCCAGCAGCATGCCGCGCGCGTCGCCTTCGGCCCACTCCCGGGCGTGCCCGGGGAGGCGGACCGCCCCTGCCACCTGCAGCCAGGTCTCCCGGATGTCGTCCCACGCCTGCTGCGTCCCGCGCAGGCCGCGCAGGCCGGTGA
Organism: Streptomyces sp. URMC 127; assembly: GCF_051386535.1. Lineage (NCBI taxonomy): Bacteria > Bacillati > Actinomycetota > Actinomycetes > Kitasatosporales > Streptomycetaceae > Streptomyces > Streptomyces sp. URMC 127. The sequence goes on along the minus strand of NZ_JBPQTW010000001.1, from coordinate 8,397 downwards.
AGGCGGCCAGGGCATCGAGCAGCCCTCCGGCGCAGAGGTCCCCGTAGAGCACCGTCGCCGGACCGCCGGTGCCGACCCGGCCCTGCAAGCACGCCGTGGCCACCGACTCCACGGTCACCGGGGTGCCCTTCCAGACCGCCTCCCCCTCCGGATCGAGCCAGCCCAGCAGGTGCAGGACTTTCAGGTCGGGGGTCAGGTCAGGGTTCGTCAGCCGGCGGTCGATCAGGGTGCGCCGGCCTTCGACGTCGTCGGTGAACGGGTCGTCGAACTGCTGCAGCCACGCCAGCAGGTCACGCCATCCGTCGGTGGGGTCGGACGGTGTGCCCGTGCGGTCGAAGAACTGCTGCCGGGCCGTGGCCCAGTGCGCGCGGATCGTCGCCGCCAGGTCCCGCGGCGCCACGTGCAGCGAACCGGCCAGGGCGAGCGGCTTCCTCGTCCGCGTGGCCGACGAGAGCTCGGTGACGGACGGCGTGCTCCCGGCATGGCGGGTGAAGGCGTCGACGAAGGACGCGTCTTCGAGCAGGGTCCTGCCCTTGACCGCTTCCAGTCGCTGGTGCCGCCAGTTGGGCGGGGCCTCGGCCACCACTCCCAGCAGCAAGCCGTCGGCGAAGAGCGCGGCGCCCGACATGCCTCCCCACGGCGAACTGCCGCTCGCCGGCTCGGGCGAGACGTCCTTGACGTCCAGGACGTACCTGTTGCGCACGAGGCCCGACCCGGGGCGCAGCGCGCACTCGATGTGCTCGGTGTCCACGCCGCGCGTCCTGTCGTGCTGGGCGCGGGGGAAGCCCATGGCCTGGCAGCCGCGGAGGGGCGAGCTGTCCGTCAGCCTCGCCCAGCGCACGGGGGACAGGCGCGCGGCCGTCTCCGGGCGGACGAGGTCCCGGCCGGAGACGAGCAGGGCGGCATCGCACGCCCCTTCGCCCCGCCACACCACCCGGGCGCTGTGGCGGCCTGTTCCGCCCACCACGGCCACCCGTGCTTCGGGCGCGCCCTTGAGGACGTGGGCCGCGGTGAGGACCAGCCGCGGAGTCAGCAGATAACCGCTGCCCCGGCTGCCGGTGATCTCCACGGAGGCCACGCGGTTGTGCTCGGGGCCCACCGGCCGGCCGGCGGGTAAGGCGCGGCTCACAGAGTGCCGGCACCGGCGAGACCGGACACGTCACCTTCGTCGTCGGAGGAGATGAGCACCGGCTCGCCGTTGGCCTGGACGGGTTCGAGGGTGAGCGACACGCGGTGCGTGCGCGTACGGCTCATGCCGGCGTCGGTCTCCCCGGAGACGACGAAGGCGCGGATGCCGCCCCGCGCGCGGGCGTCCTTCCGCAGCTCGACGGTGAACTCCAGCGCGATGGGCCCCACCTTGAACGTGATGTCGCTTCCGGCGCCCTGGGCGGCGGCGCTCATCAGCTCGTCACGTACCGCCTGCACCGCCTGGGCCAGCTCCATGTCCCCGGTCCCCAACGCGTCCCCCTCGTGCTGTCGTTCTGCCGCTCTGTCGTTCGGCTCGCCAATGTGCTGACTCAGAGTAAGGCAAGGGCAATGGCATGCACAGCGCGGACGGTGGCCTCGGTAGGGTCATCGCCTGTGACTGAACCATCCTCGTACCTCCGCTCGACCGCAGACGCCTACGACGCCATGGCGGCCCTCTACGCCGAGGTCGCCCGCGATGCGCTGGATCCCCTCCCCCTGGACCGCGCGGTGATCGCGGCCTTCGCCGAGTTGATACGGACTGCCGCGACCGACGCCGGGGCCGGGGCCGTCGCGGAACTGGGCTGCGGTCCCGGGCAGCTGACCGCGCATCTGCGGGACCTCGGGCTGGACGTCTTCGGGGTCGACCTGTCGCCGGTGATGATCGGCCTCGCGCGCGCCGCCTACCCGGACTTGCGCTTCGAGGTCGGTTCCATGGACGCGTTGGACGTGGCCGACGGCGAGCTGAGCGGCATCGTCTCCTGGTACTCGGTCATCCACACGCCGCCGCAGGCCTTGCCGCCGTACTTCGCCGAGTTCCGGCGGGTACTCGCGCCCGGCGGCCACCTCCTGCTCGGCTTCTTCGAGTCGGAGGGTGAGCCGGTCACGGCGTTCGACCACAAGGTGACAACGGCCTACCGCTGGCCGGTCGACGGCCTGGCGACGCTGGCCGGGGAAGCCGGGTTCACCGAGGTCGGCCGGATGCTGCGCGAGCCGCTTGAGGGCGAGCGGTTCCGCCGGGGCCACCTGATCATGCGCAGGAGCGAGACGCGCGAGGAGCGACCGGCCGAGCGGCCGGCGGCCGGCTGACCAGCTCCCCGCCACCCCTTATCCTCCGCCGCTCATCCCCTGTCAGCTCCCAGCGCCGACATGATGTCGTCGAGCGTGCGCTCGAAGAGCGGCCCGGGGTCGGTGAGGGCGAAGTCGAGGTGGCCGAAGACCTCGACGGCCACCGCCCCGTACAGGCGGGCCCAGCAGGCGACGAAGACGTAGATGATCTCCAGCGGTACGGGCTCGCCCGCCAGGTGTTCGCGCACCTCCTCCAGCTGGGCGAGCCACGACGGGTCCAGGCCGGCCGGCGGCCGGATGCCGCCGCGCCGCCACAGCCCGACCATCAGGTCGAGGAGGACGGCGCCGAAGCGCCAGCTGGGGTCGTGGGCGGCCGAGCCGGGTGCGGTGTCGGCGTCCGTGACGGGCTTGGCGAACAGCAGCCCGAACTCGCGGGGGTGTGCCAGCGCCCAGCGGCGCAGCTCCCGGCACACCTCCCGCATCCGCTGCCCCGGTTCGTCGCCGGGGCAGCGCTCGCGCGCCTCGGTCAGCGCCGCGGCCAGTTCCTCGTACAGGTGCGAGGTCAGCGCCTGGATCAGGTCGCGGTGCCCGGCGTAGTAGCGGTAGAGGGCGGGCGCGGACAGTCCCATCTCCCGGGCGATGGCCCGCAGGGTGACCGCGGACGGCCCTTCCTCGACCAGGAGCCGGCGCCCGGTGCGCAGGATCTCGGCCAGCGCCTCCTCGCGGACGCGGTGGCGACGGCCGGTGGACCCGGTTCCCGGTGTGCTCGGCACGCCCGCGCACCTGCCCTTCTCTTGCTCCCTTGACAAAGTTAACACCCGTCACTTTAGCTTGCGCCGAAAGTTAACGGTGTTAGCAAATCCGCAGGCATCTCTACGGGGGCATCTCATGACGTACGGCATCGTCCTGACGTACACGGTCACACCGCGCTGGCTGGCGCTCTCGCGCGAACAGCGCAACACGATGCGCGCCCAGCACCTCGAGCCGGTCTTCGCCGCCTACGCGGACCGCGTGAAGGCCCGGTTCTTCGACGCCGAGGCGTTCAGCGGGCGCTTCTCCGACTTCGCCGTGCTGGAGACCGGCGACCTGGGCGCGTACTACTTCCTCATCGAGGCCCTGCGCGACACCCCGGTCATCGCCGAGGGCTACCTGTCCTTCACCGACGTCTTCCTGGGCGTCGAGGACGGCTTCCACGCGTACGAGCAGGCCTCGGCGGCCGGGGCGGGCGCGCGGTGAACGCGGGCGTCAACTGATCAGGTGCTGAGCAACCGGTTGAAGAAGGACCGGTACCGGCGCAGGGCCTTGCGCAGGTTCTCGGTGTCAACCTGTTCTCCCTGGCTCCACTGTCCTTCCAGGTCCTGCTTGTGCTGCGCGAACGTGGCTGCCAGGTTCTGGATCACGTCGGCGACGAGGGAGTCGGCGGCGTGCACGGCGTCGCGGGGGTCGTCGACGAACCTGCTCTGGATCTCCTGCCAGCGTTCGCGGAACCCTTGCTCGTCCTCCTCGGAGAGCAGGGCGGGGGCCTCCTCTTCGGGTTCCTCTTCCGGCGCTCCCTCTTCGGCCGGCTCCCCGGCTTGCGCTTCGGTGGGTTCTTCGGCTTCTCCGTATGCCGTTTCGGTGGCCTCGCCTTCCCCGTATGCGGTTCCGGTGGCCTCTCCGGGGTAGGTCGGGACCTCCGGTTCTTCCCCCGCTCCGGTTGCCCCCGTGTCCGCGGACGCCTGGGCGAGGTCGTCGGTCGACAGACCGCTCTCCTCGCGGTCCGGCAGGTCGTTGTTGCTTCGCATGGTGTCCTCCGCCCCGGCCGGCCCGGGTGTTCCGGCCGGATGTGAGCGGGCGTTCAGGCGCGGGCGTGCCGGGCCCGTCCGCCGTCGGAGAGCAGCTCGTCGAAGAGGGCCCGGTAGTGGACCATGGCTCCTCTCAGCTGCTCGGTGGTGACCTTGCTCCGGGTGCTGAGCGTTTCGATCTCATGGGCGTCGCGGTAGTGCCCGAGCGTGCGGCCGTGCTCGACCGACAGGTCCTTGAGCTGCTGCTCGAACCCCTCGGTGGGGTAGCCGCGCTCGTGCAGCAGCGAGGTCACCAGGCGATCCGCGTCGTGCACGGCCTGTTCCGGCCGGTCCACGAACTCTTCCTGCACACCGGCCCACTCCCGGGCGTACCGGCCGCGGGTGGCGTCGGGCAGCGGCTTGATGTCCAGCGAGTCGTGGCGCTTCTCCCGGGACCTGAGCTCCCGCTCCGCGGCCATCCGGCCGCCGGCCGTCTCGACGGTCCGCTCGTACTCCGGGCCGAAGCGGTCGCGAAGGCGGCGGCGCCGGGTGAACAACATGGCCCCCACCACGACCAGTGCGAGCACCACCGCAATGGGGATGACGATCGCGAGAAGTGTCCCTGTGGACATGGGACGACCTCCTCCGTGAGGTGAAGTAGAACCCAGTCTAGGCGCCGTATTTCCCGGTTCGGGCGGATCAACCGCGCAGATGCGGTACGTGGGCGGCCGTCACGAAAGGTAGCGGCGCCCGGCGAGCGGTTCGGTAACGCAACGCGCGTAGTTCACCACCGAAGGCGAGGAGATGCTCTGCATCTGCGGGACGGACTTGGCCGTATGGGCAAGGTTTCGCGCGGCGTGCGTACTCAGGCTCGACCGCGATGGGGGTATGGATTCCGGCATGACGGCGCCCGTTCCTTCCGGCTGCGCGGGGCCGGGGCCGGCGACTACGTCGGCGTGGTCTACCACGCACGCTCACCGACGGCGACTACTTCGGGGAGCGGTGCCTGGCGTCCGACGAGCCATGGGAGTTCACGCGTACGGCGACGACGCCGTGCACCCTCATGACGCTCGACCGCACCGCCTTCGAGCACATCGCCGCTCGCGCACCGCACGCCGAACGCCGAGGTCGGCCACTACGACGACGTCCCGGGGCAGTGATGTCCCCCGTCCCCGGGGGCCCGACCGGGCTCGGCACCTCCTCCGCCCGGCTGCGCCCCGCCCAGCCCCGGCTGCCGGGTCCGGCAGGCGGGCGGCGAGGTGGTGGTGCCGTCGCTGCACTGCCCGGGCCGCTGCGTCGTCCTCGCCGGGCCGCCGCGCGACCGCGACGACCGGATCACCGGCGAGCGGCACCAGCTTCATGGCCCACCAGCGCTTCGGCTGCCGGGGCGACGGCGTGACCAATCCGGGTACCAGGCCGAACAGCGGGGCGTGGCCGGCCGCGTGCGGTTCCACTTCCGCAACATGCTCGACACCGGCTTCCCCACCGGCTCCCTGCACGCCTTGTGGACCGACGAGACGACCAGCCACCGGGGGCCGCTCCAGCGCCGTCAGCCGCATCGACAGCCACTACACGTGCAACATTCACCCCCGCAGCGCACGGTCTCGTCCCCGTGCAGGTGACCGACCTGACCGCGCTCACCCTCCCCTACGGGGAACTCCGTGCCAGCCTTCCTCACCGCCTGCCGGGAAGGCAGCTTCCCCTACCTCCTCATCGTCGCCGACCGCGTCTGACCGGGCGCGGCAGGCCTCCCGGCACCGAACCGGCCGCAGAGCGCCCTGCCCATGGGCCCGAGTCACCAGCAGACGGGAAGCCGCCGCAGCCCTCCTCCCGGGAAACGGTCGGTGTGCCAGGCGAGCGTCTGCGGCGGGACCGCGGGCCGCAGGCCCGGGAGCCGGCCGATCAGCGTGCCGAGGGCGATCTCGACCATGGCGGTGGCCAGTGCCGCACCCAGGCAGGCGTGCGGGCCGTAGCCGAAGACGAAGTCGGGTGCGCCCTCTCCGCCGTGCCGGATGTCGAGGGAGCCGCGGTCCGGGAAGCGTCCGGGGTCCCGCTGGGCGGCCCAGGTCAGAGGCATCACGCCGTCACCGCGTTCGACCGTCACCCCGCCGAGCCGGAAATCGGTCCGGGCCAGCAGGACGCGGTAGTACGGAGTGGCCAGTTGTGAGCGCATGAGCGCCCGCACGGCGTTGGGGAGCAGTCCGGGTGACGCGCGCAGGATGTCCAGCTGTTCGGGGTGGCGCAGCAGTCCGTAGATGCACGCGCCGATGGCCGCGGCGGTGGACTCGTAGCCGGCGAAGAGGACGCTGAAGGCGAGTTGGATGATCTCGGCGTCGCTGAGCGTGTCGTCGGCTTCCTGCGCCGCCAGCCAGGCGCTGAGGAGATCCTCCCCGGGCCGTGTGCGCTTCCCCTCCAGGTGCCCGGTCAGGTAGGTGAACATCGTGTGGAGCGCGGCGAGGGTCTCCTCCTCGGTTGCCGCCTCGATCGTGGTCATGCGGTCGGCCCACTGCCGGAACGCGGGACCGTCACGCGCGGGTACGCCCAAGAGGTCGCACAGCACTCCGAGGGGCAGGGGGAAGGCCAGCCGGGCCACCAGGTCCGCCGGGGGCCCGGTCTCCTCGATGCCGTCGAGCAGGCGGTCGGCCAGCTGCCGGATGCGGGGGAGCAGCCCGGCCACCCGGCCGGCCGCGAGGGGTTTGGCCGCCAGCCGGCGGAGTTGCGTATGGGCGGGGCCGTCCAGCAGGAGCGTGCGGTCGCGCAGGACGCCGGCCATCGAGGCTTCGGCGCCCATGTGAGGGTCGTCCGTGGTGACGTGGCGTCCGAGCAGGGGGTGGTTGAGGGCGGCGCGCACTTCTTCGTACCCGGTGACGACCCACACGAGGTCGCCGCGCGGCAGCCGGGCGCGGAAGACCGGGCCTTCCGGAAGGGGCGGAGGTTCGCCGGAGAACGGGCATGCGGGGAAGGGGTGGACACGGGTGTTCAGGACGGCCTCGCTTTCCGGACGTTCATGTCCCGTCCAGCCGGAAGGTGACACGCGCGTGGCTCGGATCAATCTGCGCAGCCCGGTGGGCGCAGGCCCCCGCGCTCCTGGTACGGGAAGCATGCCCGCGGTCACCGGGCCTCAACGGCCCGCACCGGCCGGCAGGCGGGAGCCGGCGGCCTTTCCGCGGTCTCTACTCTTTCCGGCATGGCTGAGACGCATGCGGTGGCGGTGTGGGCGTTCGACGGGATGGCCCCGTTCGAGCTGGGTGTGGTGGTGGAGGTCTTCGGGCTGGCCCGCCCCGAGCTGGGGGACCTGCCCTGGTACGAGCTGAAGGTCTGTGCCGAGGAGCCGGGGCGTGATCTGCGGGCCGTCGGCGGCTTCTCGATCCGTGCCGGGCACGGCCTGGACGACCTGGCCGCGGCGGACACGGTGATCGTGCCGGGAGTGGCGGACGCGGGCGGCGACGTTCCGGCCGCGCTGGTCGAGGCGCTGCTGCGGGCGCACGCGCGCGGCGCCCGGCTCGTATCGATCTGTTCGGGCGCCTTCGCCCTGGCCGCTACGGGACTGCTGGACGGCCGCCGGGCCACCACTCACTGGCGCTACGCCCGCGCGCTCGCCGAGCGGCACCCGCAGATCGACGTGGATCCGGATGTGCTGTACGTCGACAACGGCGACGTGCTGACCAGCGCGGGCAGTGCGGCCGGCATCGACCTGTGCCTGTACCTGGTGCGCACGGACCACGGGGCGGCGGTGGCGAACACGGTGGCCCGCCGGTTCGTGGTGTCACCGCACCGCGAGGGCGGTCAGGCACAGTTCATCGAGGCCGCGGTCCGTCCCGCCGGGGAGGACGACGACGGGGTGGCCCGCAGCATGCAGTGGGCGCTCGAACGGCTGCACACGCCGCTGTCGGTGCCGTTGCTCGCCGGTGCCGCGTGCATGTCCGAGCGGTCGTACCTGCGGCACTTCGCGCGGCGCAACGGGGTGAGCCCGATGCGGTGGGTGATCGCGCAGCGCATAGCAGCGAGCCTGCCGCTGCTGGAGTCGGGCGAGGGCAGCATCGACGAGGTCGCCGCGGCGGTGGGCTTCGACAGCACGGGCACCTACCGGCATCACTTCACCCGGCAGATGCGGACGACCCCGACGGCCTACCGCAAGGCGTTCACCCGGCCGCCCCTGGTCCGAGAGCCGGGAACGGCCGGCGGTCCGGACGCCGCCGGAGGCCGGCGGGAGCTGGCGGGAGCTGGCGGGATCTTGATGAATACCGGCGTTCACGCCACTCGTCCGGCCGGGCCTGCGCGCTGATGATGGATCCGTCGCCGACCGGGAAATCCCCAGGTCAGCCCGCCCTACGAGGAGTACGTCCGTGTCCGTGCCCGTGTCCGCGCCCCTGTCCCGCAC